>JBFWIO010000159.1:0-7219 GCA_050255955.1 Victivallaceae bacterium | reverse complement strand
CACGCGTTCGCGTTCACTCCTTGAGGGCGAACTCAAAAAAGCCAAATCCGAGATCGACGGAAACGCCCGCGAACTCGCCTCGCTGCGCCAGCTCCGCGACAGCTTCGTCACCGAAAAGAACACCATCCTTCAGCGCGAAGAACAGTTGAAAGCCACCCTCAAACGCGCCGAAACCCTCGCCGAAAACCGAAAAACCGAACTCGAAACCGTCAATCAGCGGCTACAGGATGCGATCAAGAGTAAGGGCGACACCTCGAACCTCAGCGCCGAGCTCGCCGCCGAAAACCAGAAACTTCGGAAACAGGAAGCCGAAGCCCGCGCCGCCGGCGAAACCGCGCTCCGCGACCGCCAGACTTTGCAAAACCAGCTCCGCGATCTTCAGCTTGAGCTCGCCGACGTCAAAAATTCGCTCCAGCGCATCGACGACCGCCGCGTCCAGGCCGAGGACAGCGCCAAGTTGCTCAACACCCAGCTCGACAAGCAATCCGCCGCCGCCGAACTGACCTTGAATGAATTGAAAAATTTGCGCAAACGCAACAGCGACCTCGAAAACGACCTCAAACTCTGGAGCGACAAACTCGAACGCGCCGAAACCCGGCTCAAAGACCGCCAGGCCGCCGACCTCGCCACCGTCAGCGGGGCCAATGCCGACAAACGCAAACTTGAAACCGCCCTGAGCACCGCCAAACTCGACCTCGAAAATCTGCGCGCCCAGCTCGAAAGCGCCCAGACCAAGCTGAAAACCGCCGAAGACCTCTCCACCGAAGTCCGCACCGCGCTGCTGAAGGAAAAAGCCGCCGTCCTCGCCCGCGACCAGGAGCTGGCCAGAAGCGCCAAAACCGTCGCCGATTACGAAAAACTGCGTGGCGAATACAACACCATGGAGCGCAACTTCGCCGCCCTCCAGATCGTCCAGCAGGACGCCAAAAAGCTCAAAGAAACCAACGCGTCGCTCGAAGCCGACCTTGCCGAGCTCAAAAAAACCGCCGGCGAAAACGCCAAACTGCGAAGCGCCCTCGCCGAACAGGAGCGCCGCAACCAGCAGCTCACCGACGACAACGCCCGGCTCACCGCCGCCAGACTCGCCGCCGAAAAGGCCGCCGCGATCGCTACGGAAAAAGCCGCCGCCCCCCGATCCGAAGCCCCCGCCGCAACCGCCGCCCTTCCGCCGCCGCCCAAACCGGTGGTGCCTCCGGCCTCGCCCAAGCGCACCGAGGAACTCCTCGCCGCCGGCCGGCAGGCCGAAAAGGAGGAGGCGCGCGAAGTCGCGTTGTGGTCCTACCGCTCGGTGCTCGAAAGCGTTCCCGATCACTTCGAAGCCAACTACCGATTGGGCAAGCTCCTCCTCGCCACCGAGGAGTACGAAGCCGCCGCCAGGCACCTCCAGCAGGCGCATCTGAAGAATCCCGCCGACCTCAACGCCAAAATCGCCTACGCTCAGGCCCACCTCGGCCTCGGCCGCTACGGCAACGCCCTCGCGCTGCTGGAAAAAGACGGCGACAAGAGCAATGACTTCAATTTGCAGCTGACCCTCGGCCGTGCCCGCGCCGGAGCCGGCGAGAGTGCCGCCGCCGAAAAGAACTTCCTTGCCGCCGCAAAACTCAAACCGGACGACCCCGCCCCGCTGCTCGGCCTCGCCCGGCTCTCCGGCAAGGACCGCGCCAACGAAGCCGCCCGCTGCTACGCCAAAGCCAAAAAACTCGGCGCCGCCCCCGACCCGGAACTTGAGAAAACCTTGGGTAAACTGATCAACGAACAAAGTGAACTCATCGACTTCCTCTCCGGCGCCGCGGCCGAGGCCGAAAAACATCAGGACGTCGATTCCGCCGCCTGGTATTTCGTCCAGCTCCGCGACCTTGATTCCGAGTCACCCGGATTCGCCGCCCGCGCCGCCTGGTATCTGCTGCGTCAGGGAAAAAGCCAGGATGCGCTCAAGGTACTCGAAAACCGTCCGTCGTCGGCCGAAACCAAGCTCGCCGCCGCACTGGCGCTTTATCAGCTGGGCAAATATCCCGAAGCGACCGCCGCCGCCGCCGAAGCGCGCAAACTCAACGGCGACCGGCCGCTCGCCGCCCATCCCGCGACCCGGAAACTCCTCACGCCGCTCGCCGAAAAACCGGCCGATGCCGAAACGGCGCGCGCGATCCTCAACGCCGCCCCGGTACCCGAAGGAAAGTGAAGCATGAGCATCTCAATCCGCAAAATGATTCCCGCAGACCGTGCCGCGGTCGGCGAACTCATCACACTCTCGACCAACGTCTGGTACCAGACTCACGGCTTCGGCAAGATTTTCCCCGGCGACCCGGCCCTGACCCGCTTTCACTTTGACGTCTACCACACGCTGCCGGGCAGTTGCGGCTTCGTCGCGGTCGATGATGATACCAACTTCATTATCGGCTCGTGTTTCATGCATGTGCGCCCGACCCACGTCGGACTCGGCATCATGAACGTCCACCCCAGCCACGCCAATCGCAAAGTCGCGTCGCTCCTGCTCCAGACCATCATCGGCGAAGCCGAAACGCTGAAGAAGCCGCTGCGCCTCGTGTCGAGCGCGATGAATCTCGACTCCTTTTCGCTCTACAACCGCGCCGGGCTCAAGGTTCACGAAGTCTATCAGGACATGATCCTCACGGTGCCCGCCGACGGGGTGCTGACCGACCGCGGCGACGGCTCCTGCCGCGACGCCACCTTTGACGACCTCGACGCGATCGTCGAACTTGAGCGCGAAGTCGCCGGCATCGAGCGTCCCGGCGACTACCGGCACTTCATTGCCAACGGCAACGGCAACTGGCACATTTCGGTCCGTCCCGGCCGCGACGGCCGCCTCGACGGCGTCCTGGTCTCCTGCCTCCACCCCGCCGCCCGGATGGTCGGCCCGGGGATCGCCCGCGACGGAGCGAGCGCCTACCAGCTCTTGCTCGCCGAACTCCCGCAGCATCGCGGCAACCACGCGGTCTACCTCGTCCCGGTCCGTGAAACGGACCTTGTCGCCCGGCTCTACCGGCTCGGCGCGCGCAACTGCGAACTTCACTTCGCCCAGATCCTGGGCGGCCGGGGAACCTTCAACGGCGTCTCGCTCCCAAGCTTCATGCCGGAATCGAACTGAGAACTCAATAGCCATTTCGGAGCGATTCGAAAAAGGAAAGAATAAACATGAAAAAAGATCAATTACCGCTCTGGAATCTCGAAGCCATCTACGCTGATCTCGCCGCCTGGGAAGCCGATTTCGCCCGGTTGAAGCCGCTTGCCGAAGCCTTCGCCGCCTATCGCGGCAGGCTCGCCGAATCGGCCAAAGTCTTCGCCGAAGCGATCGAAGCCTGCGACGCTTTTGAACGCCTTGCCGAAAAAGTCTACGTCTATGCCCATTTGCGCTCCGACGAAAACACCGGCAACTCGGCCAACCGCGGCCGTCAGGACCGGGTCGAGAGCCTCTTTGCCGAACTCTCGCCGGCCTCCGCCTGGTTCGAGCCGGAAGTCATGCAGATCCCCCCCGATACAATGGAAAAAATGCTCAAAAGCAAGAGCCTCAAATTTTACGAGCGGAGCATTCGCGAACTCCTGCGTGAACGCCCCCACACCCTCTCCGAGCCCGAAGAACGATTGCTCGGCACCCTCTCCGAAGTCCTCGGCGCACCCGGCAACACCTTTGAACTGCTCAACGACGCCGACCTCGACTTCGGCTCGATCCGCGGAGCCGACGGCAAAGCCGCCAAACTCACCCACGGCAGCTATCGCCGCTTCCTTGAGGAAAACGACCGCGAAGTCCGCCGCCGCGCTTTCCGCAAAATGTTCGGTGCCTACCACAAGCTCCGCAACACCTTCGCCTCCACCCTCGACGCCACCGTCAAACGCCACGCCGTCTCGGCCCGAATCCGGCACTATCCCTCCGCACTGGCCGCCTCCCTCAGCTCCGACAACATCCCCGAGAGCGTCTACCGCAATCTGATTACCGCCGTCCATGAGAAGCTTCCCGCCCTCCACGACTACCTCGATTTGCGGCGTCAGGTCATGAAACTCGATAAACTCGACATGTACGACCTCTACAACCCGCTCCTCCCCGCCTGCCGCACCACCTACAGCTGGGATCAGGCGGTCAAAACCGTCAAAGCCGCCTTTGCCCCGCTCGGCGAAGAGTACGGCAAAATCCTCGAACGCGCCTTCGCCGACCGCTGGATCGACGTCCCCGAACGCAAAGGCAAACGCTCCGGCGCCTACTCCAGCGGCTGCTACGACACCGCCCCCTATATTCTGCTCAACTACAACGGCACCCTCAACGACGTCTTTACCCTCGCCCACGAACTCGGGCACTCGATGCACTCGTACTATTCGCACACCGCCCAGCCGTACCACTACGCCTCCTACAGCATCTTCGTCGCCGAAGTCGCCTCCACCACCAACGAAATCCTGCTCTTTGAGCACCTCCTCAAATCGACGAAGAAAAAAGAACTCCGCGTCTATTTGCTCAACTACCTCGCCGACTCCATCCGCGCCACCATCTACCGCCAAACCATGTTCGCCGAATTTGAACTCCAAATGCACGAACTCGCCGAAGCCAAAGCCCCCCTCTCCGCCGACCTCCTCTGCGAAAAATACGCCGAACTCAACACCACTTACTTCGGCGACAACGTCAAACCCGACCCCCTGATCGCCATGGAATGGGCCCGCATCCCCCACTTCTATTACAACTTCTACGTCTACAAATACGCCACCGGCATGTCCGCCGCCATCGACCTCGCCGCCAAAATCCTCCACGGCACCCCCGCCCAACGCGAAGCCTACCTGAACTTCCTCCGCGCCGGCGACAGCAAAGACGTCCTCGATATCATGAAAGACGCCTCCGTAGACCTCTCCAGTCCCGCCCCCATCCACCACGCCCTCGACTACTTCCAATCCATCATCAACCGCCTCCGCGCCGAACTCTAAGCCCCATCAACAAGCAACCCGCTTCCCGCACGGGGGAGAGAGCAAAAATTTTGAGGAAATTTTTTCTCCCTCCCCCGAACCCCCTCCTACTTTTCAAACCTTTTTATGTCCGGCGCTTTTTCTTTTTTGCATCGCAAAAAAGAAAAAGCGCAGTACGTAAAAGTTTTTGTAAAAGATGAGGGGGTTCGGGGGAGAAGAAAGAAACTTTTTTCAAAAAGTTTTGTCTTCTCCCCCGTGCGGGAAGCGGGTTGCTTGCCGAAGGGGCTTTAGAGAAGGGAGGAGGCGGTTTTGAGCCAGGCGTCGGTCATCAGTTGGTGGCCGGCGGCGGTGGGGTGGACGCCGTCGTTGAGCCAGTAGGCGGCGGGGGCTTTTTTGGTGGCTTTGGTATAGATTGACTGCATGGGGACGAGGGGTGTTTTGAATTCTTCGCTGAGGGCGTGGACGACTTTGCGTCGGGCGTCGATGTCTTTGATCCAATCTTTGGTGACGACGCCGGTTTCGAGGACGAAGGGTTCGATCAGGATGATTTTGGTTTTGGGCTGTTCGGTGAGGGTCCAGTCGAGGAGACGGCGGTAGAATTCGGCGTAGCGGGGGACTTCGACGCCGTTCCGGTACATGAATTCGTGCCAGGTGTCGTTGACTCCGATGAGGATGCTGATGAGGTCGGGTTTGAGGTTGAGTCCGTCGGCTTTCCAGCGGGCGTAGAGGTCGACGACGCGATTGCCGCTGATGCCGCGGTTGAGGATTTCGAAATTGGCGGCGGGCTGGTCGGCGAGCAACCGGGCGGTGATCTGGGCGACGTAGCCGTTGCCGAGTTCGAGGTTGGGAACGGCGGTTTCGCGGCCGCGGCCGCAGTCGGTGATCGAGTCGCCCTGGAAGAGAATGACCTTTTTCTTCATGATGAATTCCCTATTCTTTGGTGTTGCCGGAGGTAACCGGCTTTTGATAGTCGGGGTTGTTGGGGAAGAGGGCGCGGGCTTTGGCCATCCATGCTTCGGCCTGGGCGAGGTCGCCTCGCTTGAGGGCGATGAGGGCCCGGCGTTGATAGATTGAGGGGCGTTTGGGGGCGCGTTTTTGGGCTTCTTCCAGCAGGAATTCGGCTTCGTCGAGGTTGTCGCGCGAAAGCATGAAGTCGGCGGCGACCGAATACGGGAACGGCGAATCCGGCCGCAGCCGGGTTGCTTCGCGCATGGTCATGCGGACCGCGTCGGGGGAGACCTGGTCGTGCTGTTCGGGGGATTTGTTGGAGCGCGAAGCGAGCGAAAGCAGCCGGTCGTGGGCCATTTCGCCCTTCAGCGCCCAGTCGCCGGCAAGGATCGAAGCGACGCCGAGCCCGAGGAAAAGCACCCAGAGTCCGACCGTTGCCGGGCGCGGCAGACCGGGCGTTTCGGCGGGGGGCTCTTCGCGGCTCAGCATCGCCAGCGAAAAAGTGAAATAAGCAGCCATAATGCCGGGTATCTGGAAATGGATTTCCATCATCGAATGAAGATAAAAAGCAGTGAGTCCGATCAGTGCGGCGACTTCGTCGGGCGGCCACGAACCGTTTTCGCGCCGGAGGCGCCGGGCCCGGCAGCCGAGGATCCAGAGCGGGTAGAGCATGGCGGCGAGCACCAGCAAAGTGAGCGGCAGTCCGGCCTGGGCGGCGGTCATGACCAGATTGTGGGGATCGTGGGCGGCTTCGTCGGACGGGACTTTTTTGATCCTCATGTGTTCAAAGAAAAATTCGCCCCAGCCGCAACCGGCGAGCGGGTGTTCGGCAAGCAGCAGCGCGGAACTGCGCAAATAATCCGCCCGCGCCTCCATCGATTCAAAGCCGCGGCCGTAGCGGTGAATGTACAAAGCCCCGGCGAGCACGGTTGCCGCCATCAGCGCGATCAGTGCGATTTTCCAGCGCCGCCGCATCGGCCAGAGGACGGCGGCGAGGCCGATGGTAAGCGCGATGGCGAGATACGCGGCGCGGCTCTTGGTCAGCAGCAGCACCGCGATGGCGGCTCCGCCGCCAAGGGCGACGAAGAGGACGCGGCTGACTTTGACCGGCTCGACCCGCCCCCCCCAGCGCCAGAGCGCGGCAATCAGCATCGGAATCAGCAAAAGCATGTAGCCTGCGAGCGAATTGCAACTGGTGAAAGTGGCGAAGACGCGGTCGTCTAAGGCGCGCGCCTTCAAGACGCCGCTCACCGGAATGCCCTTGGCCTCCTGGTCAAGCAGATACTGGCGCGACTCCTGAAAGCCCCAGAAGTACTGTTCGAGGCCGAGATAGCTCAAAAAGAGCATCCCGGCGGCGAGGACGAAGATC
>JBFWIO010000158.1:0-7262 GCA_050255955.1 Victivallaceae bacterium | reverse complement strand
AAGACCGGAAACTCTCCGGTCTTTTGCTATCTTCTCTGTGCCTCCGTGCCTCCGTGCGAAACATTCTCTCTCCTTTCGAGCCGAGAGAGCATCGCTATCCCGAGGACTGCTTCGCTGGATGTCGTTCGCCGGTCACGTTGTGACACGGCTGCCGGCCGCACAGCGGCTTTGACTCTCACCGCTCCGTTGTCGCGGGTGCCAGTAGCGGGACTTTGTTGCGCAGGGGGAGCGCTTCGCTTAGCTTCGCTCGCGTGGATCGCGAGCGACCAGCGCTTTTCGCGCGCTGGACTGCGACTCCGTGCGACGGAGGGCGGGATTGGCGCTTCGCGCTTTTTTTGTTTTTTTTGAGCCTGCGGCGCTTTTTCTCCCCCCTCCCCGATACAAAAAAACCGCGCAACTCCCGATTTCCGGGAATTGCGCGGTTTTAATTTCCGGACGAATTATTCGTCGAGCATGCCGGCTTCGAGGCCGAGCGGCAGAGCCGCGGGGCGTTCGCAAGTCGTCTTGAGTTCGACTTTGGCGCCCGCCTTGCTCGATTTGTCAAACGACAGCATGATGTCGAGGACGTGGTTGGCCTGTTCGCCATTGGCGCGGTGCTTGCGGCCGCTGCGAAGCGCGTAAGCCATGTCGGCGGCGCCGATGCTGCGGCTGTTTTCGGTATTGCCGAAGGCCAGCGGGACATCCTGCCAATCGGTGTAACCGGGGCGGAAGAGCCGGACCGGGCCGCCGAAGGTATTCGGGTCGGGCACCTGGAGCGAACCCTCGGTGCCGTAGAGCTCGATCGGGGCGTGGCCGTGCTTGTAGCAGTCAAAGCTGGTGATGACGGTGATCACCGCGCCGCAATGAAACTCGATCACCCCGGTCAGGTGAGTGGTGACGGTGACCGGATATTTGTCAAAGGGCTTGTACTTGTCCTTGTAGGTTTCGCCGACTTCAGCGCCAAAGGTGCGGTAGTCGAAACCCTTGGTGGTCACCGCGGTCACGCTCTTGGCGGGGCCGAGGATATTGACCAGCGCGGTCATGTAGTACGGGCCGAGGTCGAGCATCGGGCCCGCGCCGTAATCGTAGAAAAACGGGGCCTGACCCCATTTTTCCGGACCGCGGCCCATCACGATGGCGGTGCCGGAAAGGACTTTGCCGATCCAGCCGTCATCGACCATCTTGCGGGCGGTCTGCTGGCCGCCGCCGAGGAAAGTGTCGGGGGCACAGCCGACCCGGAGCTTTTTCTTTTTGGCCAGCGCCATCACTTTGGCGGCATCGGCGGAATCGACGCCGAAGGGCTTTTCGGAGTAAGCATGCTTGCCGGCGGTCAGGGTGTCGATCGCGATCTGCGAGTGAACCTGCGGCGGAGTGAGGTTGAGGACGATTTCAATATCCTTCTGGGCCAGCAACTTGGCATTGGTCATGGCGGGGACGCCGTAGAGTTCGGTCTTGGCTTTGGAGCGGGCCGGAATGATGTCCGCGCAGGCCACGACTTCGAGGATGTTGAATTTGGTTGCGGCCTTGAAATAGGTGTCGCTGATCATCCCGCATCCGATAATACCGACTTTGGTGGGTTTCATAATGCTTTCGGGTCCTTTTGTCATTACTTGTTGCCGGCGGCGAGGCCGTTCTCGGTCATGAACTTGTAGCTCTGCTCGATGGCGGTGAACATGTCGATGTTGCAGTAGTCAAGTTCGACCACGATCGCTTCGACCTGGGCCGGGGCGGCGGCGACCAGTTCCTTGATCGGCAGTGTGCCGGTGCCGAGCGGCATCAGGTCGACTTTGCGCTCGAGGATGCCGTTGACCATCGCTTTGCCGCCGACCGCCTGCTGCGAAACGCCGTCCTTCATGTGGAGGAGGATGGTGTCCTTGGCGAAGAGCTTGAGCATCGCGACCGGGTCTTCGACGCCGAGGTTGGTAGACCAGAAGCAGTCGATTTCGTATTTGACACCGGGGCAGAGTTCGCGGTAGATTTCGTATTTGAGCTTGCCGTCGATGCGCTGGAACTCAAAGTCGTGGTTGTGCTGAAAAAGGGTAAAACCGTTTTTCTTGAGCACTTCGTAGATTTCATTGGTGTTGGCGGCGGTTTTCTTGATCGCTTCGAGATCCTTGAAGTCGTCCGGGCCGTAGCCGCAAACGATCTTGTTGAGGCCGAGGGTGTCGGCGATTTCCATCGCTTCGCCGAGCGACTTGCCGGAGCGGGCCCACGGACTGTGCGAGGAGTAAATCTTCAAACCGAGGTCATCTACGATCTTTTTGAATTCAGTCGGGCGCAGATTCCAGAATCCGGCGGGTTCGACCGCTTTGTACCCGATATCGGCGACTTTTTTGAGGACTTTGACGAAGTCCTTTTCCGCTTCGGCGCGCAGTGAGTAGAGTTGGACGGCAATCGGTTTCATGATGAAAACTCCTTCGCTTGATTTGACTTTCACTTGCGGGAAAGTATTGTATAAGAGTTATATTATATCAGGATGTATCGGTTTCGCAATTGACGAAAAGTAGCATTTTTTGATCGAAAATAGAAAAGCATGTATAATCACGTCCGAAAATTGATTTCGATTTCGACCTACGCCGCGCCGTCCGACCGCAAAGTGACGCCGGTTCAAATTCCGTCCGGCGTCGAACTGGTCGAGTTGCTGACCGGCGGCAAGATTTTTTTTGAAGTAGACGGCGTCGAACGGATTTTTCAGACCGGCGCGATATTCTGGCACCGGGCCGGGGAATACACCATCTGCCGGACGCCGCCGGAGAATCCTTACCGGTGCACCGTTTTCCGCTTTGAAGTTGATAGTCTGTCCCGCCCGTGTCCGCGGGTGAGTTTGTGGTCGTCGCCGGACGCCGCGCTGACGTTCTCGGAGGAGGCGCTTCACCTCTTTCACGCCGGTTCCGCCGAACGCGCCGCGCTGACTGCCTACATCTACAGCGCAATCGCCTTGCAGGGGATGTCGCGCCGCTCCGAGCCGCACGAACTTCCGCGCAACATGCGCGCCGCGCTTGACTACATCGAACGCAATTTCGCTTCGCCGCTCACCAATGAGGCGATCGCCGGGTACGCGCAGATCAGCCGTCCTTATCTATTTACGCTGTTCCAGAAACATTTCGGCCAGAGTCCGCACCGTTATTTGCTGAAACTACGCAACAACCAGGCGAAACTGATGCTCTCGGGCGGCGATCTGCCGATCAAGGAGATCGCCGCCGCCTGCGGCTTCGAATCGCTGGAGGTCTTTTACCGCCAGTTCCGCCGCCAGACCGGCCTTACTCCGGGGGAGTACCGGGTGAAGTATTCGCCGTATCAGAACTGAGGAACTTATTTGGTCTGGAAGCTGACCGGCAACCGGGGGTGAGTGAAGAGCAGCAGCTCTTTTTGCAGCAGTTTGGTGACCAGCTCGGCGGTCGCTTTGGCTTCGAGCAAGTGGCAGTTGGCGTCGCCGAACTTGCCGCGCTTCAGGATTCCTGCCGCGTCGAAAACCGGTTCGAGCTTGGCGTAGAAACGGGAGTGACTGTTGTTGTGACGGCGCGAGGGGACTTCGACGGTTTTTCCGCCGGCGTCGACGCTGTAGAGCATCTCCGGGATTTCAGTCATGCCGAGAAGCGGATTGAACTGCTCTTCGACAGCGTGGAGAAAGGTGTTGCAGCCGATCCCGGTGCCGATGAAAAGGATTTTGGCTTTGCGGTCGATCAAACGGCCCCACGGCGAATTGCGGTGGCCGGGGGAGTCAAATGTTTCGTGCCCGGCCACGAAAGACGCCGCGTCGCGCCCGGCGGCGGCCACCGAGTGGGTGGGATGGAGCGAACGAATCACGCCGGGACGCTTGCGGAAGAGCTCGGTCAGCACTCCGACGATGCTCGGGGTGCGCTCAACCGAGTAGACCGGCTTCTCGGCATTGAGGTTGTAGCTCAAGGTCGGCAGCACCAGCAAGCCGCCGGCGGGATCGAAGTATTCGATCAAAGCATCAAGCACCGCCTCGCCGCCGCCCTCGACGTCACCGATGCTTTTGAGCGAGGAATGTATGAGCAGGGTGTCGGTCGGCTTGATGCCGAGCTTTTTCAGGTCTTTTTGCAGCTGGGCTTTGGTAATCATGGGCGTGATCCTTCTTTTATTTCACATAAAATAACCTCGCTGCGGCACAATACAAGTTGAAAAAAGAGCGATTCCGCACTACTATATACGAACCAACAAATCACTGGGTCAGTTTATGTGTTCAATTGCCGGGATTGTCAATTTTGCCGACCGCGATCAGGCGCTGCGGCAGCTGGAGACCATGAATCTGGCGATGCTCCACCGCGGACCCGACGGCGGCGGGGTGTTTGCTGACGGCACGGCTGCGTTGGGCCACCGCCGGCTCTCGATTATCGGCCTCGCCACCGGCGGCCAGCCGATGGGCAACGAGGACGGCTCGATCCAGGTGGTGTTCAACGGCGAAATTTACAATCACCTCGAATTGCGCGCCTGGCTCGAAGCCAGGAACCATGTGTTCAAAACCGAATCCGACACCGAAGTTCTGGTTCATCTTTATGAGGAGTGCGGCGACAATTTTGTATCGCGCCTGGCCGGGATGTTCAGTTTCGCGCTCTGGGATTCGAGCCGCAGGCGTCTCTTTGCCGCCCGCGACCGCGCCGGGCAGAAGCCATTTCTCTACTTTATTCAAGGCAAAAAACTGGTTTTTGCCAGCGAGTTCGCCGCGCTTGAGAGTCTCGGCGACTTTCCCGGCGAACTTGATCCGGCGGCGATCGGAGACTTCCTTTCGCTCCAGTATATCCCGGCCGGCAAATCGGTCTATCGTGAAGTCAAAAAACTCCGCCCGGGCTGCCAATTGAGCTTCGACGCCGCAAGCGGCGAGCTCAAAACCGCGCGCTACTGGTCACTCGACTTCAACGCCAAACGTGATTGCAGCTTTGCACAGGCGGTCGGCGAAGTCCGGCGACTGGTCACCGAAGCGGTACGCAAACGCCTGATGTCGGAAGTCCCGAGCGGCGTTTTCCTCTCCGGCGGAATCGACTCGGCGATCGTCGCGGCACTGATGACCGAATTGCGGCTGCCGGAGCGGACCGCCGGGTTCACCATCGGTTTTGACGATCACCTCTACGACGAGCGCGACGGCGCAATCCGCATGGCGCAAGAGATCAATTTACGCAGCAACGGCGCGTTCGACCACGAGTTGAAAGTGGTCGATCCGGGGAATTTTGAACTGGTTCGCGAACTCACGCGCCACTACGGAGAACCCTTTGCCGACGGTTCGATGCTGCCGACCCGCCTCCTCGCCGCCTTTGCCCGCGAAAAGGTGACGATGGCGCTGAGCGGTGACGCCGCCGACGAGGTGTTTGCCGGGTACGAGAGGTACCTTGCGATGCGCTTTGCCGCCCGTTTCGGGAGTCTCGGGCCGCTTTTTCAATTGGCTTCAAAACTGGTGCCGGATCGCGGCGAGCGGACTTTCGCCGGGCGGCTGCGGCGTTTTTCGCGGGTGGCGGCGACGCCGGAGGGCGAACGCTATGCCGCGCTGCTCGACCGCTGCCCCATGGAGCTCAAAATGCGCCTCGCCGGGGAAAAACTGCGGCCGCACCTCACGCCGCTCAGCGGCTTGGGACACCGCAGTGCGCTCGACGCGGTCGAGCAGTACCTTGAAATCGATTTTGACACCTATTTGCCCGGGGATATCCTGGTCAAGGTGGACATCGCCACGATGGCTTCGTCGCTGGAAGTGCGCAACCCGTTCCTTGATCATGAACTCGTCGAGTACGCCGCCAGTTTGCCGCTCGAATTCAAGCTCTGCGGGCGTTCGCGCAAGCATATCCTCAAGGCCGCGTTCGCCGATCTCTTGCCTGCCGAAACGCTGGCCGGACGCAAGCGCGGCTTCGGGATTCCTTTGGCAAGCTGGCTGCGCGGACGCTGGCGCGAAGTCGCCGCGGAGTTGCTTTTGGAGGGTAAACTCGCCGGATCGGGCTACTTCAATGGAGAAGTCGTCGGCGAACTCTGGCGTGAACACCAGAGCGGCCGGCACGACCACAGTTACATTCTGTGGAATCTGGTTATTTTTTCGCTTTTTCTCGATCGCCGGGCATAGTCCAGAGCCGGTGTCCGTCACCGACCTTGAGCCCGACCGTCGAACGCTTGTCGCGCACCAGCCACAATTCCGGCGTAACGCCGTCATAATCCTCCAGCATCTTGATCGGCAGCGCCCGGCCGAGATAGAAGTACGCCGCACCCCGCGTCCGCTCGGGGGGATTGATGAGATACACCGGCAGTTCCGATTTGCCGCAGATGGCAAAAGCCTCCCGGAGCGACTCCATCCGATTCTGGCGGCTCAGCACCGCGCCGTCGATCGAGGCATAGAGAAAAGCGTAACTGAACAAAAGCGCCCAGAGCCGCCGCACCGGATCGCGGCGACCGGCCAGCGCGGCAATCGCCAGCACACAAGCCATGATCGGGAAGAAATGCGCTTTGCCGCCCGGAATAACCGCCGCCGCCAGCCCCGCCGCCGCCAGCAAGCCCCCGAGCACCAGGAATCCCAGTCGCAGCACGGTTGCCACCCACGGTTTCCCGGAGTGAAGCAGCGTCACCAAATACCGCGCCGCCAACAGCGCCGCCGGAGCATACAAGGGGAGCAAATACACCTGGCGTTTGCTCGACGCCATCGTCAACAGCAAATACGGCACCAAGAGAAAGGCCAGCAGGAAACGGCCGCTGCCATCCTTTGCCTTCCAGCTGTACCAGATGCCGAAGGGGAGCAAAAACAAATACGGCATGAACTGAGCCGGGAGTTTGGCAAGATAGTAATAGAACGGCGACAAATGATCCCCCTGCGAGCCGCTGAAACGACCGAAGTTATTGACCCACAAAACAGTATGCAGCGCATCGCCGCCCTGGTCAAGATAAAGCAGCCGGCACCAGACGGCAACCGGAATCAGCGCCGGCAGGACCCCGAGCGCGAGCAGGAGATACCGCTGATACTGAAACTTCCGGCTATGCCAGTCGTCGAGCAAAAGGAAAACCCCAAGCGCCGCGCCCGGCATCGCCAGTCCGATCAGCCCTTTGGTGAAGACCCCTCCCCCGAGACCTGCGGCATAAAGCCAGAAGCCGAGCATCCTTACCCGGGACCGTCCCGAAAAAAACATCGTCGCCGCGCCGTAAAATGCAAGCAGCACAAAAAATGCAAGCAAACTATCCACCATGCACGTCCGCGCATTGGAGAAAAACTGCGCCCCGGTGATCAGCATAATCCCGGCCAGGAACGACGCAAGGCGACTCATCCCGAGCCGGAGACCGAGGGCAAAAATAAG
>JBFWIO010000157.1:0-7279 GCA_050255955.1 Victivallaceae bacterium | reverse complement strand
CGATAAATCTTGTTTTAAAATGCGTTCGCGCACTTGAAAATTCGGGATTGACGGTTTAATTTTTGGTGGGTTGATATTTTCTGTCTGATCGTATTTTGAGCTTTTTTTGAAAGGTGTTATTTTGGCAAGGGATACCGAATACATTGTTGAGCTCCTGCTTGAGCACGGCATGATTGATGATAATCAGTTGTCGATCGCCCGACAGGAGGCCGAAGCCAGCGCCGGTGAATTCGACGTGGTCGATATGCTCAAGAAGCTCGGCTACGTCCGCAGCGACGACCTGACCGCTATGCTCGCGCAGCAGTACGGCATGGAAATGCTCGATCTGCGAAGCTATGAAATCCCCGAGGAAGTGCTCGCCACGCTCACCCCCGACATCGTGACCCACTACAACGTCGTGCCGGTGATGCTCCATGACGACGTGCTGACCGTGGCGATGAGCGATCCGACCGACCTTGAGACGATCGACTCGCTGCGTTACTATCTCGGCCGCGACGTTGACGCGGTGGTCTCCCCCGCCGAGCAGATCCAGGGCGTGATCGAGAAGCACTACCGCTCCGCCGAGGAGAGTGTCGCCGGCTTTATCGAGAATATCGGGGATGACGACCTCATGGAGATGACCGGCGGTTCCACCAGCACCATCGGCAACGCCGAAGAGACCGAAATCGACGATGCCCCGCTGATCCGTCTGGTGTCGATGCTGATTACCGAAGCCTACCACATGAAAGCATCCGACATTCACCTCGAGCCGATGGAAAAGCGCTACCGCGTCCGCTACCGGATCGACGGCGCGATGCGCGAAGTCGAAGCTCCGCCGAAGTATCTTCAGGCCAACTTCACCAGCCGCGTCAAAATCATGGCCCGGCTCGATATTACCGAAAAACGGATCCCGCAGGACGGTCGTATCCAGATGCGGGTCGGCGACAAGGACATCGACTTGCGCGTATCGTCGATCCCCACCACCCACGGCGAGAGCATCGTCATGCGTATCCTTGACAAATCGAGTATTCAGCTCGACATTCCCAAACTCGGTTTCTACGCCGACGACCTTGATCTGGTCAACAACATCATCAGCATGCCCGACGGCATCTTCCTCGTCACCGGACCGACCGGTTCCGGCAAGACGACTTCGCTCTACGCCTTTTTGAACACCATCAATACCGTCAGCCGCAAGATCATCACCGTCGAGGACCCGGTCGAATACCAGCTCTCCGGGATCAATCAGGTGCAGGTGGATAAACAAATCGACATGACCTTTGCGGCCGCGTTGCGTTCGATGCTGCGTCAGGCGCCAAACATCATCATGGTCGGGGAAATCCGCGACTTGGAAACCGCTGAAATCGCGATCAACGCCGCGCTCACCGGGCACTTGGTGTTCAGTACCTTGCACACCAACGACGCCCCCGGCGCGATCACCCGTCTGGTCGATATGGGGATCAAGCCCTTTTTGGTTGCTTCCGGGGTCCGGGCGATCATGGCCCAGCGGTTGCTGCGCCGGGTCTGCTCGAACTGCAAACAGCCGCATACCCCGACGGCCGAAGAGGCGCGTCTCCTCGGCTTGTCCGAAGAATACCTCGCCAATCACCAGTTCTACAAGGGCGCGGGCTGTGAGCGCTGCGGCCGGACCGGGTACAAGGGACGTATCGGGATCTATGAAATCTTCCTGGTGTCCGAGGAAATCCGAAAACTGATTTTCCGCAACGAGCCGAGCGGGGTGATCCGCGAAGCGGCGCGGCGCGGCGGCATGCGCTCGCTGCGCGACGACGCCATCCGCAAAGCCGAGTCCGGCACATCCACCCTCGAAGAGGTGATCATCGTAACCATGATGGACGAAAACTAATTCCACAGCTGGAGACCGAAGACAATTATGCTTGATACCGAAAGTTTAGCTCTGATCGACCTCCTGATCAGCGAACGGTCCGCACAGCATCCCGGCCTGGCCGAGCAGCTCAAAGACGTCGCCGAAGAACAGGAGCGCACCGGCAAACCGGTGATGGATATCATCGAGAATTACGGCCTTTTTACCAAGGCTGAAATGCGCACGCTGATCGCCGAAAACCTCGGCAGTTACGTCTGGGATCCCAAAGTGAAGACCGAAGACCTGCCGCTTGAGCTGATCAGCCGGGTCGATCTCTCCACCGCCCGCGCTTATGGCGTGGTCCCGGTTGCCTTTGAGGATGACGTGCTTCACCTCGCAATGCGCAACCCGCTCGATTACCAGACGGTCGAATCTCTCCAATTCATTCTCGGCTCGCCGATCCTGCCGGTGGTGGTCGATGTCGATCAGCTCGACAACGAACTTGAGCGCTATTATCCCGAAAAAGTCGAAAACGTCCATGACATCGTCGCCTCCCTCAAGGAAGGCGCCAGCGATGATGAGTTGCTCGATGAAAAAGATATCGAGAACAAGGCCAACGACGCCCCGATCGTCAAATTTGTCGACGTGATTTTGCAGCAGGCGATCAAGGACAAGGCGTCCGACATTCACTTTGAGCCTTTCGAAAAAGACTTCCGCATCCGCTACCGGGTTGACGGCGCGCTCTATGAAATGCCGCCGCCGCCCAAGAGCCTCGCCATCCCGGTGATCAGCCGGGTCAAAATCGTTTCCGGACTCAACATCTCCGAACGCCGCCGTCCGCAGGACGGTCGTATCCAGCTCAAAATCAGCGGCCGCCCGATCGACTTGCGCGTGTCGTGTCTGCCCACCAGCTACGGCGAATCAGTGGTGCTCCGCGTACTCGACCGTTCGGTGGTCAACCTCGACCTCGAAGCGCTGGGCATGGGCCACGATGTGCTCGACCAGATCAAGGAAATCGTCCATCAGCCGAACGGGATTCTGCTGGTGACCGGACCTACCGGTTCGGGCAAGACCACCACCTTGTATTCCGCGTTGAAAGAAGTCAACAACCCGGTCGACAAACTGCTCACCGCCGAAGACCCGGTCGAATACGATATCGAGGGCATCATGCAGGTCCCGATCAACGACGCCTACGGGATGACCTTTCACCGCGCACTGCGCGCCTTTCTCCGTCAGGACCCGGACCGGATTCTGGTCGGGGAAATCCGCGACTTTGAAACCGCCCAGATCGCGATCGAAGCGTCGCTGACCGGACACTTCGTATTCAGCACCCTTCACACCAACGACGCCGCCAGTACGATCACCCGTCTGGTCGATATGGGCGTTGAGCCGTTTCTGATCTGTTCGTCCCTGGCGGGGATTCTCAGCCAGCGGCTGATCCGCCGGGTTTGCCAGAACTGCAAAACCACCTATGTGCCGAGCGACGAGGACCTTAAGCGGTTGCGGATGGACCGCGCCGAAGTCGGCGACCGCAAATTCGCCTACGGCAAAGGTTGCTCGGTCTGCAACGGCACCGGGTACAAGGGCCGGAAAGCAATCTGCGAACTCCTGCTGGTCAACAACTCAATCCGCGAACTCATCTACGCCAATGCGCCGATGATGGAGATCCGCGAACGCGCCCGCGAACAGGGTATGCGCACTATCCGCGAAGACGGACTGCTCGCGATTCTAAGCGGCGAAACCTCGGTTGACGAGGTCGTCCGCTATACTTGACATAGAAGCATAGAAACATAGTTAGAGAGGTTATCATGGCTGAATTAGTGGAAATGGCCGAGTTGCTTCAGTTCGTCGTCGACGAGGACGCCAGCGACTTGCATATCGAGGTCGGAGCGCCGCCGATGATCCGTCTGCACGGGGAAATGACTCCGCTTGAACTGCCGGTGCTCAATCCCCAGGATACCGAGCGGCTGGTCAAGGCGATCGCATCGGATTCCCATTTGCAGCAGATTCAGGAAGTCGGTTCGGCCGACTTCGGTTTCAGCTTCGGCGACCAGGCCCGTTTCCGCGTCAGCGCTTTCAAGCAGAAGGGGTATTTCGGGACCATTCTGCGCCAGATCCCGAACCGGTTATTGACTTTTCAGCAACTCGGTTTGCCGGAGAGCGTCAAGGACATTCTCTACAAGCCCCGCGGCCTGGTGCTGGTCACCGGCCCGACCGGTTCCGGGAAATCGACCACGCTGGCTTCGATGCTCGACATCATCAATCGCGAGCGTGCCTGCCACATCATCACCATCGAGGATCCGATCGAATTCTATCACACCCACCGCAAGAGCATGGTCATCCAGCGCGAAGTCGGGGTAGATACCACCGGCTTTGCCGAAGCGCTGCGCCGCGCCCTGCGTCAGGACCCCGACGTGATTCTGGTCGGTGAAATGCGCGACATCGAGACCATCGGCGCGGCGGTGACCGCGGCGGAAACCGGACATTTGGTGTTCGGCACCTTGCACACCACCGGTGCGGCGCGGACGGTCGACCGTATCGTCGACGCGTTCCCGACCAACCAGCAGGCCCAGATCCGCACTCAGCTGGCTTCCTCGCTGGTCGCGGTGATCTCCCAGGTGCTGTTGCCGCGCTGTGACAAGGCCGGCCGGATCGCCGCCTTTGAAATCATGGTGATGACGCCGTCGATCCAGGCGCTGATCCGCGACAACAAGAGCTTCCGCATTACTTCCGAACTCCAGACCGGGGCGAAATACGGCATGAACACCCTCGACGCCCATTTGATCGATCTTTTCCGCGGCGGCAAGATCAGCTACGCGGAAATGATCACCAACGCCCAGGACGCCGACACGCTGATGGAGAAACTCCAGCAGGAACAGGGCAAGAAATAAGGTTCGCAACAGCGAAAGGGAAGTTATATGCCACAGTTTACTTACACCGCGATGGATGCGAACGGCAAGGAAAAAAAGGGCAAAATCAACGCCGCTACCGAAGATGCCGCCGCCAACGAACTCAAAAAGCAGGGACTTTTCCCGACTTCGATCAAAGGCGACGAAGCCACCAATCCGAAACAGCGCCTCGGCGGCGCCACCGGGCCCAAGAAGAAAAAGAGCGGCGGCGGCCTCAGCGACATCACGCTGGGCGCGCCGGTCATCAAGCGCAAGGAGTTGACCGTACTCACCCGTCAGCTGGCGACGTTGCTCGACGCCGGTCTGCCGCTGATCCGGTCGCTGCGCACCCTTGAGCGCCAGGCCAAGAACCCGCTGGTCAAAAAGGTGCTCGGCTCGGCCGCCGACACCGTCGAAAGCGGCTCGACCTTCGCCGAAGCGCTGGCCCAGCACCCCAAATCCTTTGACAAGCTCTATTTGAACATGATCCGCGCCGGCGAAGCGTCCGGGGCGATGGAAATCATCTTGAACCGTCTGGCGACCTTTATGGAAAAAGCGTCGCGCATCGCCGGCAAAGTCAAATCGGCGATGATCTACCCGGCGGTGGTTATGTCGATCGCCCTTCTGGTTACCGCCGGTCTGATGATCTTCATCGTGCCGAACTTCCAGAAGATCTTCACCGAACTCCTCGGTGAAAAGGAAAAACTGCCCGACCTGACGCTCTTTGTGATGGGGATCAGTAATCTGCTCAAGAACGACGCCTGGGTATTCGCCGTCGGGATCGTGGTGATCATCATCGCAATGAAGCTGATCAACAAAACCAAATACGGCAAAATCGGCTTCGACTGGATCAAGTACAATATGCCGCTATTCGGCCCGATCATCTCACGATCGGCGATTTCGCGTTTTGCCCGTACGCTGGGGACATTGATGTCATCCGGGGTGCCGGTGCTTAACGCGCTGATCATTGTGCGCGATACCGCCGGCAACGAAATCGTCTCGATGGCGGTTCAGAAGGTTCACGACGCGGTCAAGGAAGGGGAAGGCATCGCCGCCCCGCTCGGCGCCACCGGGATCTTCCCGCAGATGGTGGTCAGTATGGTCGAGGTCGGCGAAGAGACCGGTAAACTCCCCGAAATGCTCGACAAGATCGCCAATACCTACGACGAAGAAGTCGACAACGCGGTGAGCGCGCTGACCTCGATGATCGAACCGTTGATGATCGTCGGTCTGGCGGTCATCGTCGGTACCATCGTTATCGCCCTCTTCCTGCCGTTGACCAAAATCATCGAAAAGCTCGGCTGAGCCGCTTTTTCCGCAAGTTTGAAGGATTCTTATGCTTTTCGCCGTTATCATGGCCGGCGGACGCGGTGAGCGCTTCTGGCCCCTCAGCCGCAAAACCCGGCCCAAGCAGTTGCTGCGGCTCTTGAGCGATTTCACCATGCTCGAAGAGACGGTGCGCCGCCTCGACGGTCTGGTGCCGCCTGAGCGGATTATGGTGATCACCAACTGCGAACTGGTCGATTCAATGCGCAAGATCCTTGCCGCTCTCCCGCCCGGCAACATCATCGGCGAACCGGTCGGCCGCGACACCGGCCCCTGCGTGGCGCTTGCCGCCGCGCTGGTGCGGAGCCGCGGCGGCGAGGATGCGGTGATGGCGCTTCTGCCCGCCGACGCGGTGATCCACGACGATGTTTCGCTGCGCCAGGTGCTTGGCGATGCCGCCCTCTGTGCCGCCGCGATGCCGGAGTCGCTTCTGACCATCGGTATTCCGCCGACATTCGCCGCCACGGGGTACGGCTATATCCACTGCGGCGAGGCGGTGCCGTTTGCGACCGAAACCACCTTTCACGCCGGTCTTGGTTTTCGTGAAAAGCCGGATGAAAAGACCGCCGAAGCGATGCTCCGCGACGGTCATTACCGCTGGAACAGCGGGATGTTCATCTGGTCGGTTCAGGCGATTTTGCGCGCGTTCAAGCTCTGGGCGCCGGAGCTTGCCGCCGCTGAAGAGCGTTTCTTTCTGGCCGAGCGTAACGGCACGCTGATGGAGGAACTCCCCGAACTTTACGGTAAGTGTGCAAAAATTTCGATCGATTATGCGGTGATGGAAAAAGCCTCGCCGATCGTGGTCGCCGACTGTACCTTTGACTGGGACGACGCCGGGAGCTGGACCGCACTGCGCAACCACCTCCAGGCCGACTCCGATGAAAACGTCGTCTCCGGCCGCTTCGCCGGGGTCGATGTCCGCCATTGCACGGTGATCAACGACAGCAAAAATCACCTGATCGCCGCCCTCGATGTCGAGGATCTGGTGATCGTTCACACCGGGGACGCCACCTTGATCACCTCGGCCCGTTCCGCCCAGCGGATCAAACTCCTGCTTGAGGAAATCCGCACCCAGGACAACACCGAAGACCTTTTTTAACGGTAGCGGCGAATATGATCCGGTGATGCGGGGGAGAAGGGAAAACTTTTGAAAAGACGACACCGCCAAAAGTCTGTGGCCGCCCGGCTCGGCTCGGCAATCAGCTTCGTCGGGGCGGTTTCGGGAGTTACCACAGGGGGTAGCTCCCTCAACACTACCAACGAACCC
>JBFWIO010000156.1:0-7289 GCA_050255955.1 Victivallaceae bacterium | reverse complement strand
GCCTAGTGGCACAATGTGCCGGCTTCCTTAGCGCTGACTTTGTTCATGCTGACTTATGCGATGAGTCAGTTTTCGGCCCAGTTGACCGGCGCGGTCGGCAACGCCTGGGCGGGGGAGATCATCCCGCCGCGCGAGAGCACCGCGTTCTGGAACCGCCGCAGCGGATTTGCGCTGATCGCCAGCATGGTGGCGGGGATTCTCGCCGGCAAGGTGGTTGACATCCTCGGCAAGGATGCCAGATCGACCTATGCGATCATCATGGGGGTCGGGGTGCTTTTCGGTTATGCTTCGACCTTTTCCAACTTTGTGATGCCGGACCCCGATCCGCATCCGGTGCGCCGGGAGTCGCCGCTGACTCAGGTCAAGGCGATTTTGGCCAACAAGCAATTTCTCTGGTTCACCGGGTTCTTCAGTTTTCAGTCGATGGCGGCCTGGGTGTCGAGCGGTTTTATTTTCGTCTACCTCCAGCGGGATATGCAATTCTCGATGACTTCGGTTCAGATTCTTTCGGCGATCGCCTGCCTGGTCGGATTTGTTTCCGCCTATTTTTCCGGATCATCGGCTCCAAGTACGGCAACAAGCCGATCCTGATCCTGTGCTCCGTTTTGAAAGCCGGAGAATTCGTGCTCTGGGGCTATCTGCGCGCCGGCAACGGGATGCTTGACGAGCTCGGGTCGATCGCGATCAACAACATCGCCGCCAGCTTCAACAACCTCAACGCGGGCTTCGTGGTGCCGCACGTCACGCTGCCGCCGGGGTTTATCGGGACGATCCCGGTTTTCATCGCCGGCGGGTTCATCAATATCGGGCTGGGGGCGTCGCAGATGGCGATCATCACCTCGACCGGCAGCAAGCGCGACCGCAGTTTGTCGATCGGGATTTTTTACTCGATCATCGGGATATGCTCATTTGTGGTGTCAAGCCAGAGCGGTCTGCTTTACGAATACTTTGACTCGCTTGAAATCATCCAGCAGTCGAGTTTCACCTCGTTCAACATTCTTTCGCTGATCACCGCGGTCGGCTACTTCCTGAGTGTCTTCATCATCGCCAATTTCAGGGAGGACGGGGCCGCCTCGACCGCCAATGTGATGCGGACGATTTTCTCGTCCAATCCGGTGCGTTCGGTTTACCACGCCCATCTTTTGTCCCAGCCGCTCACCGAGGGCTTGCGCGAGGAGACTTTGCGCAAGGCTCAGGGCAACCTTATTTCAAACGAGTTGATCAAGGATCTCTACAGCCCGTCGAGCCGGATTCGCGATGTGGCGCTGCTCAACGTCTGCCGTCTTGAGAGCGAACTTCCGCCCGAACTCCAGGCCGAACTGGTCAAACTGGTCGAGATTCCGGAAATCGGGATGCAGGCGATGTTTGCCCGCGCCCTCGGACGCTTGCGGATCAAAAGCGGCGTCGATGTCCTGATCCGCCATGTCAACGACCCCGACGCGGCATTGGCCCAGGCGTGTATTTTTGCGCTCGGCCTGATCGGCGACCCCAAGGCTGAAGCGGCACTCTGCTCGGTGCTCGACAACCACCGGATGATGGCGCTGTGGCCGCCGGCGGCGGAAGCGTTGAGCCGGCTCGGCCCCGGCGACAGCCGCCACACCCGCCGCATTTTCAAGGTGCTTGCCAATGAGAGCTATTGGGTGCTGCGGCAGCAGACTTTGATCTCGCTTTGCCGTCTGATGGTTGAGGAAAAAAGCACTGCCCACGCGGTTTTTGAAGCCGAGGAGCGGTTGCCGGGCTCGGTGGTCGAGCGGCTGCTGCGTTCGATCTGCCAGCATCCGATTTGGGCGACGATGCCGGAATACAAGCCGAGTTTCGAAAAGGCGATCAGCGCCTGCGACCGCAACGATTACACCGGCTGCCTGGAACAGGTCATTCCGCCGCAGCTGGCGCTGTACCGGATTACCCCGCACCAACCCTCGATGACCCCGGTGCAGTTCCTGAGCGAGCGTTTCTCGCCCGACCGGATGCGCGATCCCGGACTCAACGGCAACAGCTATCCGGCGATGAATCTGTGGCTTCAGTTGAAGCTGTGGGCCGAGCTTCGTTACGAAACCGACGGCACCGATCGCTTTTTGCTGCTGACCGCGCTGGTGGCGGCGGATCAGCTGCTGCCCTACCGTCAGACTCACGACGACGCCCTGTAAAAACTCTTTCAGAAGTTGAATTCCAACTGAACCGGGCGATCGAGTTCCGCCTCGCTCGGGAAGTTGGAGACGGTGACGCCGAGCAGGCGGATTTTGCGCTTGGGCAGTTCCGTTTTGTGAAGCAGTTCCAGTGCGATGGATTCAATCGCATTGGCCGCGTCGAGCGGGGTGTGAAACGTAGCCGAGCGGGTGGCGGTCTGGAAATTCTCGTAGCGGATCTTGACCGAAATGGTTTTGCCGGCGAGCTTCTGGTGCTGAAGGGTGCGGCAGATGTCGCGGATCAGGTGATGCAAATGCGGCTTGATCAGGCGCCAGTCGGAGAGATCGTTGGCAAAGGTGGTTTCCCGGCCGATTGACTTGCGTTCGCCGTTGTCGGGTTCGACCGGCCGCTCGTCGATGCCGCGGACGATGTGGTAATAAAAGGCCCCGTTTTTGCCGAAAAGACTGCAAAGGAGCGGGAGTTCGAGCTGTTTCAAGTCCCTGCCGTTGCGGATGTTCATCCGTTTGAGCCGGGCCGCGGTGACCTTGCCGATGCCGAAAAACTTCTCGATCGGCAAAGCTTCCAGAAACGTCGGCGCCTCTTCCGGGGTGATCACCGTAAGTCCCGCCGGTTTGCGCATTCCCGAAGCGACTTTGGCGAGGAATTTGTTGTAGGATACCCCCGCCGAGGCGGTGAGCCCGGTACGGTCAAAGATTTCCCGCTGGAGGTCGCGGGCAAGCCTGGTCGCCGAACGGCAGTTCCGGGTATTCTCGGTCACATCGAGGAACGCCTCGTCGATCGAGAGCGGCTCGACCAGGTCGGTGATGCCGAAAAAAATAGCGCGGATTTCCGCCGAAACCTCCCGGTAGCGGTCCATGTTGCAGGGTAGATATATTCCCTGCGGACAGAGTTTCTCCGCCCGCGCCGTCGCCATGGCCGAGTGGACGCCGCAGGCGCGCGCCTCGTAAGAGCAAGTCGAAACCACCCCGCGCCGGGCCGACGACCCGCCGACAATCACCGGCTTGCCCCGCAGTTCGGGGTGGTCGTGCTGCTCGACGGAGGCGAAAAAAGCGTCCATGTCGAGATGGATGATTTTACGCATGATCCTGACTTGCAATCGAATATATGGTAATTGCGATCATCATCAAAGTGGCCGCGGCAAGCCGCCGCCGCCAGCCCCGGCGATCGGTCGGCGTTTCGATGGAGCGGTCGCCGAGCGTGACCACCAGCACCCCCAGCGCGACCGAGATGATGCCGCGGCTGGCGTGGATCACGTTGCCGAAGACCGTCCCGATTCCGGCGAAACAGACGAAAAGCGCGGTCATCGCATAGAACCAGCACACCGCAAAGGGAAAACTTTCGACCAGCAGGCGGCGGTCGAATTTGATGAATTTGAGCGCCGGCAACGTGGCGATGCCGAGCAGCAGGTAACAGACCGCGCCGATGGCGACGCCGTCGCTGACAAGATTGCCGCCGGCCACCATCAGCACCAGTTTGGTTTCAGCGATGTCGGCCAAACTGTAGGTGACCAGCGCCCCGGCGAGGAAGGCGAGGCCGCGCCAGCTGAAATGGCCGCCGCCGCTCCAGTTCATCATCAGCGCCGCCGTGGCGCTGAGGGCGATCGCAAAATACTGGCCGAAATTGAGTTTTTCACGGAAAATCAGGGCGAAAATGAAAGCCAGTACGATGATTTTGAGCCCGAGCAGCGATGAGAGTTTGGACGCTTCAATCTCCCTCAGCGCGCAGAAAAACGAAACCTGACCGAGGGTGATGGTGATCAGCCAGAAGATCATCCAGAACGCGAACTCGCCGGGCGATGCAAAAAGCCTGCCGCAGTCGGCAAAAGGCAGCGTGAGAAGCCCGAGCAGCCCCATCCCGAATTGCGAATAGACCACCAGCAGCCAGGACGAGTTGTGCTTGAGCATGAACTTGCGGCTGAAGAGATACGAGCAGGATTGAAACAACGCCGCCGCGAAGCCGGCGATGATGCCGAGAATCATAATTTTACCATTGCGTTTTCACCGGAACGGATACAGGAAAACGGCGGCCGGGCCGGAAACGCACCTGCCGCCGTGCGGATATTGCGGATGGGGGCGTTCAGAAAGCGTTTTCGTTCTGGCAAACCTTGCAGACGGCGCCGGGGGCCGTGTTCTCGATGTGGCCGCAGTAACGGCACTCCATGAAGCGGCTCGGCGTCGGCAGCGGCATCGCCGCGGGGGCTTTCGGCTTGGCGTGTTCGCTTTCGAGCTTTTCCAGAAGTTCGGTGAACTTCTGGCGGTGGCGCTTTTCGATTTCGGCGATTCGCTGGAACAGCGCGGCGGTGGTGGTATACCCCTCCTCAAGCGCTTCGGCGGCGAATCTGATGTAAATTTCTTCGGACTCAAGGGTTTCTCCCTCGATCGCCGATTTGAGGTTGTTGACCGTCCGGCCAATGCCGCCGATTTCGGCCAGCCAGATACGGGCGTGTTCGCGTTCGTTTTCGGCGGCGGTGTCAAAAAATTCGGCGATTTCGGGGTGCCCCTCGCGCCGGGCGACGGTGGCGAAAAAGTTGTAGCGGCTGCGGGTCTGGGCTTCTCCGGCAAAGGCTTTGGCCAGATTTTCGGCGGTTTTGGAGTTCTTGTAATCAGGCATTTTTGCTCTCCCCGTATCTATTGGTGAAAATAGTTGTGATTCAGTAACAATATACTTCCGCTTCGGCGGCATTGCAAGCGATTGATTTGCATCCCGCCGATTACAGGCTATATTGTGCGGAATTCCAATATGAAGGGAACGAATCGATGAGTTGGATCTGGTTGTTGCTGGCAGGGCTGCTGGAAGTGGTCTGGGCGGTCGGATTGAAATATTCGCAGTGCTTCACCCGGTTCTGGCCGGGCGCGGCGACGCTGACGGCGATGGCGGGCAGCGTCTTTTTGCTCGCGCTGGCGGTGAAAACGCTGCCGCTCGGCACCGCTTACGCGGTCTGGACCGGGATCGGCGCGGTCGGGACGGTGGTCTTCGGCATGGTCGTGCTTGGCGATCCGGCGACGGCGGGGCGGATCGTCTGCCTGGCAATGATCATCGGCGGGATCGCCGGACTCAAGATGCTTTCTCCGGAGTGATCTTTGCCGTTTTTTCGGCGCTCATGGCGAGGCCGAGGAGGACAAATGTGCCGACCATGGAACTGCCGCCGTAGCTCACCAGCGGCAAAGTCAGTCCCGTCGGCGGCAGCAAGCCGACGTTGACGCTGAGGTGAAGCAGCGCCTGAATCGCCGGCAGCACCGCCGCCCCGGCGAGATACAGCCGGGCCGCCGGCGCGAGGTCGCGCCGCAGTGCCGATTTCATCAGAAAATAGAACAGCAGCGCATAAAAAAGCGGCACCGGCAGCGCGCCCAAGAAGCCGAGTGTTTCGGCCATGGTGGCGTAGGCGGAGTCGTTGTAGGGCAGCGGCAAATAAGCGTTGCTCCAGATCGCGCGGCCGAGTTTGGCGCCGAAGAAGCCGCCATGCGCGATCGCCAGCTGGAATTGCCGGATGTGCCACGAAGCTCCGCCGGGGTCGAGGTCGGGATCGACAAAAGCGACGATCCGCCGCCAGGCGTAGGGCTTGGCGGCGACAAACAGCGCCGCGGTCAGCACCATCGCGCCGCAGGCGGCGAAAAAGCAACGCCAGGCCCCGCCGGCAAGTAGATAGAGCGCCGCAAAACCGAGCAGATACACCGTCGCCGTCCCGAAGTCCGGCTGCCACAGCACCGGCGCGATCCAGCACAGCGCCGCTCCGCCGAGCAAGCCGAATTTGCGCCAGTCGGTCCCCGGACGAAGCGCGAGTTTGACCAGAAACAGCAGAAAAAAGCCTTTTGCCAGCTCCGACGGCTGAAAAAAGAATCCGCCGAATTCATACCAGCCGAGCATGCCGTTGATCCGGATGCCGAAAACCGGCAGCGCCAGCAGCAGCAGAATCGAAAATGCCGCGTAGACATTGGCCAGCCGCAGATGAACCGGGAACGGAATTGCGGCACTCACCGCCATCGCCGCGAGGCCGATCAGGATGAAGATCAGCTGCTTGCCGGCCAGGAACAACGGTTGTCCGGCCCCCGATTGCGAGCTGATGATGGTCAGCCCGCCCCAGACCGCCAGCAAAAAAGCCAGCAGCGGGATGGCCGGAATACGATTGGCGCGGGCTTCGGACATGGTCATTCTCCGCTGATGTTGAAATCAAGTTTGACGTCGCGTCCGGCTTCGGCCGGGGTGGTCAAGAGCAACGTGCTCTCGATCCAGTTGCGATAGCGGTCGAGCATCACTTCATAGCGGCCGGGCTTGCCGGACAGGATCGCGTCGTACTCTTTTTCCAGTCCCGAGACACCGATCTGGCGGCCGTTTACCAACTGCACTTCGCCGAGTTTCGGCCGGATGCCGGAGAGGTTGACCGCCAGCCGTTCGAGGCGGGGATGGATGACCAGCGACGGGTTGCGGCTGATGCACCGGTCGAGGCTCTCAAGCTGTCCCGGCGACAGGTCGCGCCGGAGAATCCGCGAGCCGTCGGCGGCGGTTTCGCGCGACAGGTCGCCGCCGAGGATGGTCCGCAGTTCGGCTTCCAGCTCGGGAGCGGGCGGTTCGCCGCTTTGCCAGTAAAGATCGAAGTATTTTTCCGACCAGGCCAGCGGGGTGCCGTCGGCGGTCAGGAGCCGCCCCCTCGGCAGATGGTAGTCGCCGCGGGTCAGCGCAATCTCCCGCCCCTGCCGCAGGAAGTCATTGCGGCGCGGCCCGGCAGCCAGGAAATGAAAGGACAGCGCCGTCAGCAGCCAGACCGCCGCGCCGGCGCTGATCAAAATGCAGCGTTTGCGGAAGAGTTGATCGTTCATCTCAGACCGCCTTTGCTTTGCGCGGTTGCGGCGGAATTTTGCGGTAAACAAACCCGATCAGGGGGATCATCAGCAAAAACAGCATCGCCGCCCCGACAAAGACCGCGCGCACATTGTTGTCAAAGAGCCGGATCATGCCGCCGCCGAGCAGCGCGCCCAGCGTCCAGCCGACCGCTTTGAAGCAGGCGGCCCAGCCGAAATAGCGCCCGTGCTCCTTTTCCGGCGTCACCCCCGCCAGCCATGACTGGATCAAGGGTTCGATCCCGCCGGCCGCCAGCACCATCAGCGCGCGGCTGGTCAGCA
The DNA here is from genome assembly GCA_050255955.1 of Victivallaceae bacterium. Classification (GTDB taxonomy): domain Bacteria; phylum Verrucomicrobiota; class Lentisphaeria; order Victivallales; family Victivallaceae; genus JAVBUI01. The sequence goes on along the minus strand of JBFWIO010000156.1, from coordinate 24 downwards.
GTACGCCGTAAGAGGCCGCCATCG
>JBFWIO010000155.1:0-7316 GCA_050255955.1 Victivallaceae bacterium | reverse complement strand
GCTTCGCGATGTACCACTCCAAAGTATCGAAATTCAACATCGTCGACGCCACCCCCTTTGGCCGCGACGTGCTGCGCGAACTCGCCGACGCCTGCCGCAAACACGATTTCAGGTTCGGCATTTACTATTCGCACAATCTCGACTGGTCCGACCCCGACGGCGGCGACCCCGGACCGAATTTCGTCAAAAACTGCAACCTCGTCTCCTGGAGCAACGACTGGGACTATCCCGACCTCGCCAAAAAGAACTTCGAGCGTTATTTCAGAAACAAGGCGCTCCCCCAGATCACCGAGCTCCTCACCAATTACGGACCGGTCTGCGAACTCTGGTGCGACTGCCCGCTGACCATGGAGAAGCGTTTCAGCGAAGAGTTGCGCGACCTTGTCCGCCGCCTCCAGCCGGACTGCATGATCAACAGCCGGATCGGCAACGGCTGCGGCGACTTCGGCAGTCTCGGCGACAACCAGACGCTGAGCGTCCGTCCGGATATTCTGATGGAGTCGCCCGGCACTCTCAACCGCACCTGGGGATACAAGCGCAACGACCACGATTGGAAAACGCCCGAGTACGTGATCGAGCAACTGGTCTCACTGACCGACAAAGGGGCCAATTACCTTCTCAATGTCGGCCCCCGTCCTGACGGGCAATGGACGCCCGAGACCAAGTCGATCCTGAGCAAAGTCGGCGAATGGTACGAGCGCAACGGCAGCGGCATCCTGGGCTCCGGCGCCAATCCCTTCCCGCAGAACCTCAGCTGGGCCTACTGCACGACAAAGGGCAACGACCTCAATTTCTTTTTGCGCCGCAAGCGCGAGAGCTACACCATCTCCGGCATTTCCGGCCGCGTGGTCGAAGCCAATTGCCGCTTTCAGCAAAAAGATGATGAAATCACCTTTTTCCCCGACGGCGCCGACGGTCTGCTGCCGCTGATCCGGTTGACCTTTGACCGGGTTCCGGCAGTTTCGCCGCAATTGCGCGAACAGGGCGGCAATCTCGCATTGTCCCCGACCGCGGGAGTCATCCGGCACGGCGATACGGTGATTCCCGAGGATGAAAACGAATCCATTGATGCCGCCGGCGGCGCGCTCCGCCGGGCGGCCCACAGCTTCATCGAGCGCGACGGGTCGCTGGCGATGTGGCACAATCCGGCCGACACCATCGAGTGGCAGGTCGAAGTGCCCGCGGGCGGCAACTTCTACGGACGACTGCTGACCCAGATGCGCGACTACGATCACACCTGGAGTTCGTCCCGGGTGATCGAGCTTGCCATCGCCGGGGTCACCCGCCGGATCGCCCTGGCTGCCACTGAACTTCCGGATTCCCCCCATTTCCGCAAAGTGGTTTCAGATCTCGGCGAATGGATTTTTCCGGCCGGGTTCAGCGGCAAAGTCACGCTGCGGACGCTGGAGACCGGCGACCGGGCGGCGCGCAATATGTCGCTTCAGGAACTCTCCTTCACCCGGCGCTGACCCGGCCGGACCGCGTCCCGCCGACCCGCTCCAATCCGAGGCCGTCATCCCGACGGCCTTTTTTTCGCCTGTCTCAAAGCATAAGCGCAATCAATAGGATTTAAGGCTGCCCAAAATCATATATGAGCACAAATATAAAATCCTGCTAAACAGTATAACTATCAAAAAAAAGAAACTTTCCTTTTTTTTGCCTTGCGCCGCCACTGCTCTTTTGCTATAATTTAAAAAAGGAGAATGCCGCTGATGATCGATTTTGTTGCCAAACCTGAACATATTGCCCAGCATCTGACCACGCGAATCCGCGACGGCGAATTCAAGGTCGGCGACCTTTTGCCGACCACTGTCGATCTCTGTTGCGAATATGACGCCGCCAAGGCCACCGTCACCAAGGCGCTGGCTTTGCTCGGCGAGCGCGGTCTGGTCGCTTCGCGCCGCGGCGTCGGCTGCCGGGTCGCCTCGATCACCGCCCGGATTCCGGGTATGCCGCGCGAAATCGGCTTTTATCTGCCGACCGCTTTCGAAGACAGCAAAAGCATCGCCCAACTGGGTGAAATCTGGAGCGATATCACTTCGGGCATCGCCGACACCGTGGCCCGGGCGGGGTACCGGCTCGCGATCATTCCCCGGCTCGGCGGCTCGCCGAGCGAAACCATTCGCCGCAGCGGCTTTGCCAACGTGATTTTCGACGGCGGCAACCGGCCGCTGTTTGAGGAATTTATCCGCTCCGGTCTGGTCAACCAGATCCGCTACGTCATGATCAACCGCGCCGCCGATTTCGGCACCGTCAACTGCGTCGACGAAGCCGGACTGCAAACGTTGACCCAAATGTTCCGGCAGCTGGTGGCGATGAACTACCGGCGAATCGCGCTGGTCGGAATCGACCTTGACTATGTCGAATACACCCGGGTCTTTCCGGCTCACAAAAAAGTGATGAGCGAAATCGGCGAATATTCGCCTTCGCTGGTGTTCCGCCTCAACGAGGGCGTGCCAGATTCCGAATATGACGCGGTGGTCCGGACCATGCGGGCGGCGGAGCGCAAACCCGATCTGATCGTCATCTACCGCAACCGCTTTCTCAACGGAATGTTGCGCGCGCTTGACGCCGCCGGCATCCGGGTGCCGGAGGATATCCCGCTGATCAGCGTCGATTGCAATCTCGGGCCGGAATTCATCCGGCAGGGACGCCGGATCAGCGCGTTTTCGCTTCCATCCAAGCGCGAGTTCGGGATCGCCGCCGGCAAGCTCTTTCTCAAAATGGTCGAAGAAGGCGGCCCGGGCCCCTTTCAGGCCGAACTGCCGCTGACTCCGGTTCATGGCGATACATGTGCGTTCGCCGAATAATCACTCCAAAGAAGGAACTGCCTCCAGATGAAAGTCAAGCATCCCTTTACCCTGATCGAATTACTGGTCGTGATCGCGATCATCGCGATTCTCGCCTCGATGTTACTGCCCGCGCTCAACAAGGCGCGTGAAAAAGCGCGGGCGATCGCCTGTGTCTCCAACCTCAAACAGATCGGTCAGGCCGACATGATGTACGCCGGGGACTACGACGGCTACCGCGCCCGTCCGCCGGAACAGCGCGAAGGCGCGGCCAACGCCACCGGAGTGCTCGGCTCCCGTCAGGGCAGTTACGCCGGAGACGCCTCCGCGCCGCAGCCCGCCCACATGCTGACCGCCCGCGGCTACATCGGCGCCGGCACGGTCGAAACCGGCGCCAATCCGCGACGCGGACCGGGCAGTTTGTACCAGAAAATTTTCGGTTGTCCCTCCGACCGCAACAACTGGGGCCGCCGGCCGAGCGACAACGCGGTCAACTATCTTTACACCAGCTACAACTTTTATCTGATCTCCGACGATTATGCCGCCGCCTCCGGAACCAGCGAGAATTTCAGGGATGTCAAATTCGCCCGCACCCGCCTCGGCGGCAAGGGCTTGCCGGGCAACATGAGCTGGTCCGACATGTCCCCGCGCGGCACCGCCTACATGGCGACCAACAACTTCTTCTACAATCACAACGACCAGTGCAACATTCTGACCATGGGCGGCAACGTCCGGACGGTGGGAAAAAATGTCTACGCACCGTTCGGCGGCGTGCTCTACGCCAGCTATATGAAACTCTTGGATAATCGCTGAATATAAAGGAGGCCCCAATGCGAAAATTGCTCGGAACACTGCCCGGAATCACCATGCTGATGCTCGGCGCGGCGGCATGCGCCGCCGACAAGATCGGTCCGCTGACCCCCGCTGAATTCGTCAACAAAGTCGACCAGCTCAACAACGCCTACGACCGCAAAGTCACCGACCGCAAAGTCGAGCTCAAGGCGGGGGATGCCAAATACCTTTTTGACCGCGCCGACAAAATCTGCGACGGCGTCGTCTACTTCTATAACCGCGAAGAAATTCCGGTGGGCCGCAAGGACATCGACTGGACCGGCAAGCAAAAGGCCCACCAGGAATGGGTGGCCCAGCTCAACCGTTTCTTCATGCTCGACACCCTCTTTGACGCCTACCGCCAGAATCAGGACGAAAAATACGCGGTGCGGGCCCGCGAGCTGATGGAAGACTGGTTCAATTACTGGCAGAAGAACAATTACAAATTCATCGATCCGCAGTGGAACAACGAACTCAACGCCTCGATCCGGATCCGTAACTGGATCACTGCGCTGGCGGTCTTCCGCAACAGCAAAGCTTTTGACGACGCTTTCGTCAAGCGGGCGATCGAGATGATCACGCGCCAGACCAACATGCTCGCCGCGCGCACCAAAGAGGGCGACAGCAACTGGCAGATCGCCCAGGCCTTTGCGCTGCTCGAAGCCGGCATCGTACTCGACTTCGTCCCCGACTCCGCCGCCTGGCGCGAAAAGGGGGCGCTGGTACTTAACGGCTGCTTCAAGCGCCAGTTCCGCGCCGACGGTTCGCATGTCGAAAACACCACCGGGTATCACTCCTGGATGACCACCACCATGGTCGATGCCAGGTCGGTCGGCAAACTTCGTCCGGAACTCAAGCTCGCCGCCGATCCGGCGGTGATCGAGAAAGCGCTCCAGTTCTCCCAGCTCAGCCGTCCCTTTGCCTTCAACGACAGCAGCTACGGCAGCACGGCTTTCCCGAAATGGCTTGCCCGTCCCGACATGGCGAAACTGGCCAAACGCGGCGGCGTCGAGAACTGGAAACCGCTCCCCTACGGCTACTTTGACAACGCCGGTCTGATCTTCGGCGGCAACGGCAAAGAGATATTCTTCTTCGACGCCGGACGGTACTGCGGCTGGCACACCCACATGAGCCGGCTGACCTTTGAATTCGCCGCCGACGGTTATCTTTTGCTGATCGACCCGGCGATCTCGACTTACGAGCGCAAGGATCCGCACTACGAATACGGACGCACCACCTATTCGCATGCGACGGTCAACTTCAACGGCGCGCATCAGGTCCGCAAGGATGCCAAAACGCTCGACGTCAAGCTCGCCGACAACTTCGGCCTCGCCGTCGGCGAATTCAACGAAGGTGCCTTTCAGGGGCCCTTTGCCGACAAATACGAAAAAAACCTCGACGCCGACATGCAGCGGGCGATCCTCTGGCTCGACGGCAATTATCTTCTCGTTTTTGACCTGACGCAGCTCAAAAAATCCCCCGACGGCAAGAGCGTCACCAACTACGTTTTCCCGGCCGCCCCGATGGAGAGCTGGGAACTTGACAAAGGCAACTTGCGCTGGTTTTCCAAGAACGCCAAGAAGCCCAATCTCCTGATTCAAATGCTGCTGAAGCCGGTGGACAAGGTCGAACTCTCTTGCGTCGAGGGTGTCAAGGAGCCCAAATTCCGCGGCTGGAGCGGAAACGGCCGCACCGATATGACGCCGTCACCGACGGCGGAATTTTCGGCCGACACCGGTTTTGCTCCGGTTTCGGCGGTGACTTTGCTCGCCGCTTTCCCGGCCGGGGCGCAGGTGCCGGCGGCCAAAGTGCTCAGCGCCAAGCCCGGCGCGATCGACTTCGACCTCCCCGGCCGGGGCGAAAATCAGCTCCGCTATCAGGTCGATTTCCGTCAAACCGGCGAACTCGCCGCGGGCAAGGCCAAGGCCGATGCGACGCTGCTGCTCGTTCAGGGCGGCAAAATCTTCGTCTACCGGGCGAAAAGCCTGACTGTCGACGGCAAGGAAGTCAAACTGGAAACTCCGGACTTCACCGGCTGGATCAAATAAACCGAAACCCAGGGGGTTGATATGAAAAGACGCATTTTTACCCTGATCGAGTTGCTGGTGGTGATCGCGATCATCGCGATCCTCGCTTCGATGCTGCTGCCGGCGCTGAATCAGGCCCGGGAACGCGGTAAATCCGCCAATTGCCAGGGGACGCTCAAGCAGCACGGCGTGGCGACGCAGCAGTATTTGCAGGATTATGACTACTTCCCGAGCCTCAACAACAACAAAGGGGTGCCCGACCGCCTGAGCTGGAAGTTCGCCATGGCCCCCTACCTCGGCATCACTCTGGATCCGGCGATCACCAACGGCAAACTGCAGACCGCCCTCGGCAAGGGAGCGTTCCGCTGTCCGTCCTGGATCAACGGCAACAACGTGTTCTCCGACGTCCAGTACATGATCACCGACAACGCCGCGGCCTATCGCGGCGGCTACGGCTACAACATGCCGTCACTGTACGGGCTCGGCTACACCTCGGCCTCCGGCGTGGTGTCGTGGGTAAAAACCAACCGGATCCGGACTCCGAGCGAAACCGTATGCACCATCGACGCCGCCTGCCCGCCGACCAAAAATGACGACACCAGCCGGAGCGCCAATGCGGTGCCCTACAACGTCGCCGCATCGGCCACCGACCGGGCGGGCATCCGTCACCTCGGCGGACTCAACATCAATTGGGTGGACGGCCACGTGAGCTTCATGATGGAGGGGGAACTCACCAAGGGCAAAGTATCGCCCAAAGGATCGAGTTATTCCAATTCCTATTATTATTTTGCCGCCGAAAAATAAAAACAAATCCATGCCGGCGCACCGCGCCGGCATCTTTCCGGAATCGAACCGGAAATGAAAGGCCGGATGATGCAACGCAAGAAATTTACTTTGATCGAATTGCTGGTGGTGATCGCGATCATCGCCATTCTCGCCTCGATGCTGTTGCCCGCGCTGAATCAGGCGCGCGACAAAGCCAAGGCGATCAAATGCGCCAACAACCTCAAACAAATCGGCGGCGCGGCAAATTTCTACATTGCCGACAATCAGGATTATTTCAGCTATGTGATGTGGAACGGCAATTCCGGATTCCGGCTGCTGCTGCCCTATCTCGGCGTCGAAAAAGCCAAACTCGACACCACCTGGTCAACCAGTCCCGAAATCATCAAACCGGTGCTGAATTGTCCGAGCGCGCGATACAGCCACTGTTACTATCCGCAAATTGTCGCCACCTACGGCTTCAACAACAGCGGCAAAAGCTTCGGCTACTGGTCAAGCACGCTCACCCGCCACCCGCGCAAGGTCGGAACCACCCGCAACGCGTCAAAAATGTTCGCCGTCGCCGACGGCCGGCTCAATCCGTCAACGACCTGGACCACGGCGCTGTGGAACGGTGGAACCGCTACCAACGCCGCCGCCTCGAAACAGAACATCGATTTCCTCGAAGTGGTTGAAATGCGCCATCACGGAGCTCAAAACGTGCTCTTTTCGGACATGCACTTCGAAGCCCGGAAGACTTACGGCATGGCGCACGGCACGGTTGAGGGCGCGCTGTTCTTTTATGGCGCTTCGGATCCGAATAAATTAAACGACTGATTTTCCGTGCCGCCCTTGCAAGCATTTCCGGCAGGGATTATATTGCATTATGAGTTATTTTCGCATCTAT
>JBFWIO010000154.1:0-7323 GCA_050255955.1 Victivallaceae bacterium | reverse complement strand
CGGGGTGACACTCAGGCGGTCAAGCCAAATGTCGGCGGCGGCAAGCGGCTCGCCGGATGGCTGACGGATCTGGATGTGCCAAGGGGTGTCGCCTTTGGCGGCGGTGAAATCAAAATCAAAGGTTTGCCAACGGTCGGTGAGCTCAAAGGTTTTGGACTCAACATGCCACGTGCCCTGAGTGGTCACTTGAAAAATGATGACCGAAATTTTGGTCCCGTTGACACTTGCTTTGGCAGATAAGCCCAGTTGATATTTTTTGCCGTCATCAAGCTTAAATTCTTGAGAGTGTAGTTCAAAGCGTTCGGCAAAGGGGTTATGGATCACCAGTGCTTTGGCTTTGTCGCCGCCGTCCGCAGTTGCCAGGGGGGTAAACACCAAATCCTTGTTGGTATCCGGCCGCAATACGCGAATCAGCGAAAATCCGCTGCAGCCGAGCTCGACGTCGCCGTTGAACACCAAATTGGCACCGGCACAGTTTAAAAAAAGCGCCGACAATACGGCGCTCGTAAGTAGGTGTTTGATCATGATTCGGTTTTCCGGTTATGGCCAAAGAGTAGTCGAAAAGACGAAGGTCCTGTTGTGATTGACCCCGAGGATGGTATTGTTGAGAGTTTTGACGTGACCGTCTACAAACAGATGGTTGTCGGCGTTGTTGTGCCGCATCGGGCTCCACTGCAAAGTCACCGGCGCGCTGTGGTAATCGCGGCCGAAGGTGCTGCCGGTATATGCGGCCTTGGAGTTTTGGTCAACGCGCAAGACATCCCACATCAAGGCTAGTTGTGACGGATAATTGCAGCGGCTGATTTTGCGTCTGGGGTAGGTGCTGTTGCCGGCGCGGTTGTTCCACGAAAGATTGGTGATCGGCCGCGTAGTGTTCCAGTAACATATATCCTGCGGGTCGCCGCTCGGGCAGATGACCGGCTTGTTGGGGCTTGAGTTGTTCCTGGGGAATGCTGAGCCGTACAAGTGGGGCCACATGGCGACGATCCAGTTGTTTTCCATATTGGATTCGCTGCTCCACCCGCCTAAGGAGGCCGGGGTGCAATAGTCGTCATTGGCCGAGGCGTACCCCATATTGGCCATGCCGATTTGCTTAAAGTTGGCGGTGCACTTGATGGCTTTGGCCCGGTCGCGCGCTTTGTTGAGGGCGGGCAAAAGCATACTGGCTAAGATGGCGATGATAGCGATGACAACCAGTAACTCGATTAACGTGAAACCCTTTTTCATAATCTCTCCCTTTAGTTGAGTTTCTTGACCGAATTGTTGATTTTAAACTTGGGCACGACCAGCGAGTGGAGTTTGCTTTTGCAGCTCATCAACGGGCTGTTGTGAATGTAAAACTCGCACCACTCAATGATTTCTTCGATGTCGTAGTACACCGAGTCATAGACAATATTATGTTGATCCATTAAGGAATAATCGGGGCGGTCATAGCTTACGATGCTGATATCCTGCGGGACACGGATGCCGAGTTTGGTAAAGGTCCGGATTGCACAGTTGGCCGAGCCGATCTGAGTACAAAAAATCCCGGTGACATTGCCGAGACCGCGCCTGATCCGTTCGGGTAGCACTTCGTTAAGGTGGTCGGGCGCCCAATCTTTGCGGTAGTTAAACTCCAAAAGCTCGCACTGCGAGTCGCTGTTGCACTTTTTGAGCTCGGCCATAAAGCCGATGGCGCGGTCTCGGGCATTGTTAAAGTCGTAAGCGGACACCACTAAAATGCGTGAGTGGCCATTATCGTGAAAATGTCTGGCAGCCAAGCGTCCACCCGCTATATCGTCGGAGTCGATCGAGATATCGCCGCCGCCGCCGCCCAAAAGATTGATGTGGATAGCATTGGGATTGAGTGCTTTGCCGAATCTCAACGATTTTTCGTCCGGTTCATTGCCCCAGACGACCACCAGCGCGTCGGCGACGGCGTCCTCAAATCTTGATGCGTTTTTTTCCAGCTCAGTGACGATGCATTTGAACGAACGGAGCGAGAGCTTTTGCATTAAGGGAATGATAATGCGCGACGAGAAATCATTTGAACGGAAATTAAACACCACATTTTGCTGCGGTTTGCATTTGGCGGCAAAGAACCCGTATTTATTGAGCGACTTGACTACGCGTTCGCGGGTGTCATCTTTTACTTGCGTAGAGTTGGCCATGACGCGGTAAACGGTTTTAACGCTTAATCCGAGCTCTTTGGCGATATCTCCGCAGTTGGTTTGTTTGGCCATGATTGTCTTTCCAAAATGTTTTACTATCCAAAGTATAGCAAACTATCGGAAGGATGTCAATACGTTTGTCATAATTGTGACAATAAAAAATGTCCGTTAGTGGACATTTTTTGATTGGCTTGAGGATAAGTCGGCTAAAATCAGAATTCAGGTTGGACGATGCTGAAATCATCGTCGTTGCCGCGAATTTCAACACTGGATTGCATGAGGCTTGACTGCCTCTTGTTGGTAATGTTTGGCGATTTTGTCTTGTGTCAGACAAAAAAATATCTATAAATTCACAAACAGCTTTGGAATTTTAAGTTACGGCATTATACATTTTATCAAACGTGTCATAAAAAGGAGAAATCGTATGAAAAAGTATTTTTTTGCCGTATGTTCGTTGTTCGCCGCGATGCTGCCGGCGATACCCGCCGCCAGCGCCGAAGCCGACTTGACCGCCGCCGGATACGAGAAGATTTCGCCCAATGACATCGCCGGCAATATTAGCAAAATGATCGGCGACGATTGGACGCTGATTACCGCCGGTGACTCCGCCGCGCAGCCATCCATGTTTAACACGATGACCGCGAGCTGGGGCGGCATGGGGGTGTTGTGGAGTAAACCGGTGACTTTTATTTTTGTCCGCAACGAGCGCTATACCTACCAGTGGCTTGAGAAGAGCCAGTATTACACTTTGACCTTTTATGATAAAAAATACAAAGGCATCCTCAAAGACATTTTCGGCAGGTTGTCGGGGCGTGATCATGACAAAGTGGCGTTGAGCAAATTTACGCCGGTGGACACCGGTGTCGGCGTTGGCTACACCCAGGCTGATTTGATCATTTGCTGCAAAAAAATCTATGGCGACAAAATGGCCGAGGAAAATGCCGAAGCAAGCCAGAAAAAAGAGTGGTACTTTAACGGCAGCAAAGACTACCACAAAATGTACATCGGCGAAATCGTCAGCGTCTGGATCAAAAAGAAGAGAAAGTAATCTTGAAATAAGAAAACCCGGTGAAACGCAAATTTCACCGGGTTTTTTATTGTATCGATCAAAAGCGGTTATTTAATACTGCTTGACTTCGCACATCATTTTGAGCGCAAAGGTGACGTCAAGCACCTGACAGGCTTCCTCGACGGTAACCGGGAAGAGTTTCCCGCGGGGTGCATAAATTCATTTTGCGATTAGCGAGAGTGGGATAGCCGTTTTGTTTCCCCTAACCTTTCCGGTGATGTGCTGGAAATCTTCATTCGCCCGGCGAACATGCAATGCTACTGGGAAATCCATTTCACGCCGAATGAGAGGACATCCGTATTTTTTTATCCCTCTTCTGGCCGTCGATTGCCAAGCTGTTTGCAAAATAAACCACTTGACGGATTAACCTTTCGAGTGGAATTGCACGGTACTCTCAATATGTATCAAGACCGCGACGAAGGATGGGAATGTGAAATCATCATTCCGTTTGCTGCATTGGAATAACAGTGCGGGCAAAAAATCGACCTCGCCAATCCGTGGCAAATTCAGGTGTCGCGTTACAATTATTCAACCTATCTTGAAAAAGCTGAATATTCACAATTGGGTATTGCCACTGGTAAACTTGATTACCATGACTTTTCAAGCTGGGCATTGCTTACATTTGAATAGTTTCTGTGGGGAAATTGCTCCTCGGCGAACATCAATAAATATCCTATCTGGCAAAATTGATTCAGGAAGAGCACAATTCCGAGGACGCAATGCAAGATATTTTCTCTCTATGCTATCGTCAGTGTTGCCATCGCCTCAGTGCTTTTGAAGCTGTAGTGGTAAAAAAATCCGGGAGACGACATAACTGCCTCCCGGATGGATCGATTCTGGCTATTCCTTCTTGAAGATGCCGAAGATGGCGATGGTGGCGGTGACTCCGGCGACGAAGCCGGAGATCAGTGCGGTCAGCATTGAGCCGTCCCGAGGCCCCTCAGGCATGAACTTGTTCTCTTCATTTTCCATTTGATGTTTCCTTTGAGATTAAAATAACCGGCGGCTGAGACCGCCGGGGTGCTGATACTTCGCCGGTCGCACCACTTGCCGGCGAAGGGCGTGTCCTCGGCTGATTGCCGTGGGCTATTTCCACAACGTCGGCGAGTTGCCGTCGAGTCCGAAGAGGCGGGTAAGCCCCCGGTAGCAGACATCGGCCCGGGCCGGACTGTACTTCTTGGCGTTCTCGGTGAACGCGTTGAGCAAGGCCCAGCGGGTCGGGTCGGCGAATTCCTCGTGCTGCGGAGCCTTGAACTCCTTGAAGACCGGGACTATGTCGCAAGAGTTGACCGCGCCGGCTTCCGCCGCTTTGACGATCGCCGCTCGCGCCTGGTCATCCCGGAGATACTGAAGCTTCAAGTCTTCGGCCACCGTTTCGAGGGTCAGAAATTCGTCCTCAAGCTCGTCAATTGCCTCGACGACCAGCCCGTTGAGCTCAATCCGGCTGGTATGCCGCCGCTTCAACACCATGCTGCCGCCGAATGCGAGATTTTGGCAGACCACGACCGAAATCCCCGCGGTCAGCCCGACCGCCAGTGAGCGGTCATGGCTGTTGCGAATGCCGATACAGCGGCTCCAATCGGTCGAATTGGTCCGGTTGATCCGAATCACGCCGAACATCTTCTGTCCGTCTCGCGCCAAGCCGTACTGCTCGTCGAGAATCGTCCAATCGTGCGCCTTGACCACTTCGGTCACCGCGTCGATCACTTCGACGTGCGGCACCGGCTTCCAGCTCGGCGTCGCCGCCGGAGTCGGCACCAGGGCGATCTCGTCCCGGCCGACGAACTTTCCGTCACACATCATCAGTCCCATATTTCCCTCATTTCTTGATATGCCATGTTTTGCATCTGTCTTTGTACGGACATTCCGCGCAAGCGAACGAAGTTTCGCTCGGCAGGAACACCCCCTTGCCGATCGCCTCCTGTGCCGAGACCGCCAACACCTCGAATCGCTTGAAGTCGTCGGCTCCACGCGAGGTGTAGTGCGACTCACACACAGGGCTCTTGGCCTTGGTCACCACGTCGAAGCGGAAGAGCGGAGTCGCATCGTTTAGCTTGTCGTAGGCATACGAGAAGACCGTGGCCTGCAAGTCGCGGTCAGCTTTCCCTGCCGGCCAGCGAGAAGCTGAAGTCTTCCAATCGACGATACAGGCGTCCCGGCCATCCTGGACTACCAAATCGAATTCGCCGATCAAGGGCTTGTCCAGACCGGGCACTTCGACCTTGAAGGCCTGGGCCACCCCTTTGATGGTGTAATAATCCGACCAGGAAGCCAGTGCCACGTCGAGCATCCGCCCGGCGAGGTCGAGCATAGAGTCGAAATTTTCGCCTTCCTTGTAAATCAGGTTCGGCGTTGCCTCGACTTCGAGCGCGAAGATCTCGGCGAACTGCTCGACGATCTCTTCCCGGGTGAACGAGCTTCCCATCAGGCACTCCCACGCCTGCGCGGTCAGCGCGGCGTGGAAGGCCCGGCCGAAAGGAAAGCAAGCCGAAGTCCTCTCGATCTCGGCCCGTTCCACGTAGCGGAAGAAGTACTGCGCCTGACAGACGTTCAAATACGTATTGAGCGCGGAGAAGCTCCAGTGGGGCTCCTGCCGCAGTTCATCGATCGTCGCCATTACGCCGCCCTCCCGCTGAACTCCTTGATCAGCTCGGAGCACTGCCGCCGGGTCAGTCCCCTGACGTCGGTCAGCTGGAAGCGGCCGGCCAGCTGCTGCGGCGCGACACCGCGCTGACGGGCGAGATCGAGGAGGTACGTCAGCTGCTTCGGACTCGCCGGATGGGCTTCCAAAGCCTCCTGTGAGCTACCCCCCAGGGGGCCTGAAAACGGCCGATTCGGCGGCTGGAATCCCCCGGTTTTACGGGGTGTTTTTTCGCCCAATTCGGCTTCGACCGAATTCCGCACCAAATCGAAAGTGGCGTGAATCCGGCTCTGAAGCTCCGGCTGCGACAATCCGTCCGGGAGTTCGACTTCGATGCAGGCGTGGTAGCTCTGGCTCGAATACTCGCCTTCGGCCGGAACCTTCTTACTGTAACTGGCATTGAGTTTCAACATGATTCTTTTCTCCATAAATGCGAAGAGCCGAAGGCGCGAAGCCTTCGGCTCTTCTTGTTTCCTGTTTATTTCCGATCAAGGCGAGCAAAGCCGCCGCGACACCCCGAGGCCGACGGTCGGCCTATATCGCCATTTTGATTCGTTCGATTGCGCGCTTGGCCTGAATGAACTCGCGTTCCTTCTGTTTCTGCTGCAAAGCGGCTTCCTTGATCTTGCGGACCAACACCGCCGAGTCTTCGCAGAGCGATTTGAGCTTGCTCCGCAGCTCTTCGACGTTCGCATTGAGCTCGTCGAAGGCGCTGACCGCTTCGGTTTCCGGTTTCTTGGTTTCCTGTTCCATGGTCGTTACCCCTTTGGTTGGTTGATTGGTTCGGATGGGTTGAGTGGGAGCCGGCACTGTCACCGGGCGGTTCAATCGGAGCGGCATCGCGATGAACCGCCCGGCACCGCCCTCGGCGATCACCGGCATCATGCCGTCCGAATGCGCCCGGAACGAGTGATAGCCCTGCTGAAGCATCCGCAGCAGGGTATACTTGTTGAGCGAGAGTACCGCCCGAGGCCGGACGCCGGTGAATTCGGCGTCAACCTTGAGCGCCATCTCCGGAAAGTCCATCGGGATCACCACGACGCCCTGCGGCGTGACGTTGAACTCGATTCCGTGGTAAGGCGGATGATCCGGCACGGTTTTGAGAAAGGCGGTCAGCGGCTCGATCTCCCGGAGCGTGATCCGGTAATCCAACGCTTTGTCCTCCGGGATGACCTGTTTCCAGTTGGGATAATTCCCGAGACTGCGTCCGATCCAGCTGAAACTGCCGATTTCGAGCTTGAAACAATCGCCCCAGCACCAGAGCTTGCCGAGGCCTTGGGGAGCTGCGGCAAGCAAGGCATGAGGGAACGGCAGCGTCAAGTTCGCTTTGAGACTCCAATCCACCGGCAGATGAAGCAACTGTCGCCCATCGGTGACCGCAATCCCGTCCGCCGAGAGATTGATCCCCTGAAGCGTCCGCCGAACCTCGAATCGATCCACCACCGGCGCGGCCAAAGCCAGCA
>JBFWIO010000153.1:0-7360 GCA_050255955.1 Victivallaceae bacterium | reverse complement strand
AGGTTGCCGAGAATCCGCTCGCCTCGTGCCAGGTCGAGGACCTGATCCGTTTCGGGCTGATTCCCGAGTTCGCCGGCCGGCTGCCGGTGGTGGTCAACCTCAAGCCGTTGAACGCCGACGACCTCGTCCATATCCTGACCGAGCCGCGCAACGCGCTGATCCGGCAGTACCAGCGATTGCTGGCTATGGAGAACGTCAAGCTCCACTTCACCCCCGGCGCAATCCGGGCGCTGGCCGAAAAAGCGGTCGAGCGCGGCGCCGGCGCGCGCGGACTGCGCGCTCTGCTCGAAGATCTGATGCTCGATGTGATGTTCGACATTCCGTCGTCCGATGAAATCCGCAAGTGCACCATCGACGAGAGCGTCGTGCTCGGCACGGCCAAGGTCAAACTCAAATAAGGCGTTTTGTGAATCAGGACTCGATCAGCTTTCGCCCCGTCCCCGCGGACGAACGGCCGCAAAAAACGCGGCAGCTCCTGCTCGGCCCGAATGCGGCGGAGGAACCGTCGCTGGAAACCGTGCCGGAACTTGCGAAAAAATCGAATCAACGCTATAAATTCATCCGCAGCATCGGCTTCGGCGGCATGAAGGCGGTGCTGTTGGTGCTCGACACCGACACCGGGCGCGAAGTGGCGATGGCGATGATGCCGGACTTTCGTGAACGCCCGGCAGGCGACCTCACGCGCTTCGTCCGCGAAGCGCGGCTGACCGCCCGGCTGGAACACCCCAATATCGTCCCGGTGCACGACATCGGCATGGATCTCTCGGGCGCGCCGTTCTTCACCATGAAGTATCTGCGCGGACGGTCGCTGGCGACGTTTCTGCGCCAGGTCCGGCGCAACGAGCCGGACGCGGTCGCGGAGTACACCGTGGACCGCCTGATCCAGATTTACACCCGGGTCTGCAACGCCACCGTTTTCGCCCATTCGCAGAAGATTCTTCACCTCGACATCAAGCCGGACAACGTCAATTTGGGGAACTTCGGCGAAGTCCTGCTGCTCGACTGGGGGTTGGCGATGGTGATGCCGGAGCCCGATCCGGAAATCCCGATCCGGCCCCCGGCGCGGACTTCGGCCAAGGGCACCCCGGGCTTCATGGCCCCGGAACAGGCGGCGGGGGATCTTCGCCAATTCGACGAGCGCACCGATATCTACGCCCTCGGCGCGCTGCTTTATACCATGCTGACGCTCCAGTGTCCCCTGGCCGGCAAAACGGTCGATGAGATGCTTCAGCTGACCATGCGCGGGGAAATCCCGACGCCCTCCGAAGTCGCCCCCAACCGGCCGATTCCGGCCGCGCTGGAGGCGATCTGCCGCAAGGCGATGGAGTTTGCTCCGGAGAACCGTTACCAGTCGGTCGCCGAGCTTCGCGCCGACATACAGGCGTTCAACGCCGGATTCGCGACCGAGGCGGAGCACGCTTCGCCGCTGCGCCGCACGGCGCTTTTCATCAACCGGAATTTACTGGAAACGATCATGGCGGTGATCATCGCCATGCTTGGAGCCGCGGTGATTTATCTGCTCAACGCGGTCGGAGACAAGTCATGAATTACGCCGAACTCCCCCCCACCGTCGACTCGCTGGTGCTGATTCTTGAGAAACTGCGCGCGCCCGGCGGCTGTCCGTGGGATCGCGCCCAGACCAGCCAGACGCTGTCGCGCTGCCTCACCGAGGAGTGCGCCGAGCTGCTTGAGGCGATCGACGCCGGGAACCAGGCCGCGATCTGCGACGAACTCGGCGACTGTCTCCTCAACATCGTCCTTCAGGCGGTGGTGGCCAAGGAGGAAGGGCATTTTGACCTGACCGCGGTGATCGCCAATGTCAATGCCAAAATGATCCGCCGCCACGCCCACGTCTTCGGCGACGAATCCGCCGAATCAGCCACCGACGCCCTCCACGTCTGGGAAAAGATCAAATCCGCCGAGAACCGGCCCAAACGCGACTCCCTCCTCGACGGCATGCCGAACGAACTCTCGGCGCTCAATACTGCTGAAAAAATCCAGCGCAAAGCCGCCAAAGTCGGCTTCGACTGGGCCAGTGAAGAGCAATTGATCGACAAACTCATCGAGGAACTCGAAGAGTTCAAATACGCCCGGCTCCACGAATCGCCCGAAGCGGCCGATGCCGAGCTTGGCGATATCTTCTTCGTCGTTGCCAACCTCGCCCGCTTCCGCAACCGCAAATCCGCCGAGGAACTCCTCCGCGCCGCCAACCGCAAGTTCGTGCGCCGCTTCAAATTCATCGAGAGCGAGCTCAGGAAAAAAGGCATCCCGCTTGAAACCGCGACCCTCGCCGAAATGGACGCACTCTGGAATCTGGCCAAAACCACCGAAGCGCCGTTGTAATTTTCCCGCGCCCCGCCCCCCTCAGATAAGAAGCCGGTAAAGCATCAGGAAGAAAGTCGCGCGGGTTTTTTCGCGCACGGCTTCGCGGTTGCCGCGAAAACGGCATTCGCGGTGATGGGTCTGGCCGTGAAAGCGGATGGCGAGATGGACGAGGCCGACCGGCTTGGTTTCGGTGCTGCCGGTGGGACCGGCGATGCCGGTGACCGCGCCGGCGATTTCGGTGTCAAAGGCTTCGGCCGCGCCGCGGGCCATGGCTTCGGCGCATTCGCGGCTGACCGCGCCGTAGGTTTCGAGAATTTCCGGATTGACGTTGAGCAAATTGATTTTGGCGGCGTTCTCATAGGCGACGATGGCTCCGGCAAAGGCCTGTGAAGAGCCCGGAACGGCGGTGACCGCGCCGGCGACCAGCCCGCCGGTACAGGATTCGGCGAGGGCGAGGCGTTCGCCGCGAGCCGACAAAAGCCGGACGATCTCCGGCCCGAGATGGTAGCGCCCGACCTCAAGCGCGTCGCTGCCGAAGAGGCTGCGACCGTCGCGGATGGCGCGGTCGAGCACGGCTTGGTCGGCGGCGGAAATAAAGACCCGCGTGCCCTCCGGCCCCGCGCAGTAGGCGAGTTCGATGCCGTCCGGATCCAGTTTTTCGTTCAACATGCGCTCGACTTCGAGCTCGCCGCCGCCGGCGACCAGAAAGCCCCGGGTCAGCTGCTCGGTGCGGCGGTCACTCAGCATCCGGGGCAGAAGTTCGGCGGTGAGCACCGACTCGAATTCGGCGGGAGGGCCGGGGAGCAAGGCGACCTTGAGCTCACGGCCGCCGTAGCGCGCGGCAAAGAGAATGCCGGGGGCGCTGCCGTTGGCGTTTTCGAGGAATTCGCCGCCCCCGATGAGGTCGGCCTGGCGGAACAACGCGCGCGGGACGGGGCCCGCGCCGTGACGGCTGCGAAAATAGCGCAGCAACGTTTTCGCGCGTTCTTCGTCACGGATCAGCGCAAGGCCGAAGAATTCGGCGCAGACGTCGCGCGTGAGGTCGTCGCCGGTCGAGCCGAGGCCGCCGGAGACGAGGATCCAGTCGGCCTCGCGGGCGGCCTGGCCGAGGGCTTCGATAAGGTCATTGCGGCGGTCGCCGACGGTCTGGATGCGGCGGACGATTTTGCCGGCTTCGCCGAGCAGACGGCCGAGCAGTGCGGCGTTGGAGTTGACAGTGGTGCCTTTGAGGAGCTCGGTGCCGGTGCAAATTACTTCGATATTCATGAATTTCGCCACTTGATTTCAATTGCATTTCCCATTACATTAGGTGTACCGCAGACTTTTTGCAAATGTGAGAGAGGCAAATCCATGAAACTAATCGTCAAACCATCCCGGCTCCGCGGCTCGATTGCGGTGCCGGGGTCGAAATCACATACCATCCGGGGCGTGGTCGCCGCGCTCGCGGCCTCCGGCGTTTCACGCTTGATCGCGCCGCTCGAATCGGCCGACACCCGCTCGACACTTGCCGCCGCGGTCAAGCTCGGCGCAAGCTGCCGGGTCGAAAACGGACTCTGGGAAATCACCGGCTGCGGCGGCAAATTCACCGCGCCGGAGCAGTTGCTCGACCTCGGCAACTCGGGCACCGGACTGCGCCTCCTGAGCGCGATGGCGGCCAATGGCGCGAATAAAATCTCTTTTGACGGCGATGATTCGCTGCGGACGCGGCTGATGAAGGGTTTGCTCGACGCATTGACTCTTCTCGGCGTCGAAACCAGCTCGACCGCCGGCAAGTGCCCGCTCACGGTCAAGGGCCCGATCCGGGGCGGCAAGGCCAAAGTCGACGGCACCACCTCGCAATTTTTGAGCGCGCTCCTCTTCGCCGCGCCGCTGGCGCCGGGCAACACCGAGCTTGAGCTTGATTTCCTCAACGAGAAGCCCTATGTCGATATCACCTTGGGCTGGCTCGACCGGCTCGGGATCGTTTACGAAAAGAGCGCCGACATGCTCCGCTTCGGGATACCGGGGGGGCAAGTCTATCGCGGCTTTGACTACACCATTCCGGCCGACTTCTCGACGGCGGCGTTCCCGCTGGCGGCGGCGGCGCTGGTCGGCGACGGAGTGACCATCTGCAACCTCGACTTCAACGATCTCCAGGGCGACAAAAAGGTCTTCGACTTCTTCTCCGAAATGGGAGCGACCTATGAACAGCGGTGCGAACTTCTGGTCAAACCCGCGCCGGCGCATCTCTCGGGCGGAGTTTTTGACCTCAACGCCACCCCCGATGCGCTGCCGGTGATGGCGGCGGCGGCGGCATGCGCCCACGGCGTCACCAAACTCGTCAATGTACCGCAGGCCCGGGTCAAGGAAACCGACCGGATCGCGTGCATGACCCGCGAACTCGGCAAAATGGGCGCCGAAATCGAGGAGCTCCCCGACGGCATGGTGATCGGCGGCGGGCGTCTTCACGGGGCGGAGCTCGACGGTTGCGGCGACCACCGGATCGTGATGGCGCTGGCGGTGGCGGCGCTCGCCGCCGACGGGGAATCGGTGATCGGCGGCGCGGAGGCGGCGGCAGTGACTTATCCTGACTTCGTTACCGACTTCAAAGCACTGGGAGCGGACTTCACGCTCGAATCCTGAATCCCGCCGGCCGGATATCCCCGGCCGGTTTTTTTGGCGGATCATTTATGAATGCTGATATTTCCCGTGATATTCTGTTGATCGTCCTGGCGGGGCTGGCCGGGGGGCTGGTGGCGCGGATGTTCCGCGCGCCGCTCCTGATCGGCTACCTGATTGCCGGGCTGCTGGTCGGACCGCACTCAAGCGGCATCCGGGTCGGCAACCCCGAAATCGTCGAAAACCTCGCCGACATCGGGGCGGCGCTGTTGCTGTTCTCACTCGGTTTGGAGTTTCCGCTGAAAAGCTTGCGGACGATCCGCAACATTGCTTTTTTCGGCACCGCAATCCAGGTGGCGCTGACCTTTATTTTCTGCACCGCACTGGCACTGGTGCTGGGGTTTGAGCTCAATCCGGCGTTCTGGTTCGGGGCGGCGTTTTTGAGCAGCAGTACCGCGGTGATTTTGAAGACGCTGGCCAATCAGGGCCATGCCGGTTCGCTCTCGGGACGGGTGATGCTCGGGATGTCGATCGTTCAGGACCTGATGGTGATCCCGGTGATGATCCTGCTCGCCAACTACGCCAATGCGGCGGAGGGGGTGATTGCGATTGCGATTCCGCTGGTCTACGCGCTGATCTTCATCGCCTTGATGGTGGTGATCGGGTCAAAGGTTACGCCGGTGGTGCTCCATTTCGTGGCCAAACTCCACTCGCGCGAACTCTTTTTGCTGGTGATCACCGCGCTGGCGCTGGGGGTGGGATTCCTGACCAGCAGATTCGGTTTGTCGCTGGCCTTCGGCGCGCTGGTGGCGGGAATGGTGCTGAGCGAATCCGATTACAGCCACAAGGCGTTGAGCGAGCTCGGGCCGTTGCGCGACATCTTTGTCCTGATCTTCTTCGTCTCGGTCGGCATGCTGTCCGATCCGGCTTATCTCAAAAGCAACTGGCTGCTGGTTCTCGGCGTGACCGCGGTGGCGACGATCGGGCGCGGGATGGTGCTGGCCGGAGTGAGTCTGCTGTTCAAGTTTCGCAACGTGGTGCCGTTCGCGCTCTTTTTCGGCATGCTGCCGGTGTCGGAAATCACCTTTGTGCTGATCCAGCAGGGCAGTTCGATCGGGGCGGTGGACGCCAAGCTGTATTCGCTTTTGCTCAACGTTACTTTGTTCTCGATGCTGCTGGGGCCGCTGGCGGCGAACTTGACCACGCCGTGTTACCGTCTTTTCCGCAAATTCCACCCGCCCAAGGCGGCCCGGAAACATGAATTCAATCTGCCCGAAGTGGTGGCGCCGGAGATTGTGTTGACCGGCGAAAGCCCGGTCGAGTATGTGATGGCGTTTCTCGCCCGGCTGGGCCGGCCTTACGTCGCGGTCGAACCGCAGTTCCGGCGCTTTGCGATGTTGAAAAAAGGGGGCCATCCGGTGATTTTCGGCGATCCCGCCCACGAAGCGATCTGGGCGGCGGCGGGGACGGTCAAGGCGCAGCTGCTGCTGGTCGCCTCGGGCGACGCGACCGCCGCCCGCGAATCGATCCGCGCCGCCCGCGCGGTCAACCCCGGGCTCAAAGTGCTGCTGTTGCTGGAGGATACCACGCTGTGGAAAGATGGCGATGACGACGTGACAATGATCCCGAGTTCGCGCGCCGCCGGGCTGGAAACGCTGCGGTTGCTGTTGCTCGCGCTGGGCTGGAGCATGCCCAAAGTGCATTCAAGTCTGCAGAAAATCGAGGACGACGAGCTCGGCGCAAAGGCGCTGGAGTTCGACCGCCACGGCTTCCCGATGATTTCGCGTTTCTTCAGCACGGCCGAGCACGAGATAACCGGCGAAAGCCGCTGGCACCATTGCGCGGTGCGGGAGAGCAGATTGCGCGAGGAGTTCGGGTTGATTCTGCTCGGGGTGGCCCGCGAGGGATCGTTCATCCAGTTTCCGGACGGTGATTTTGAATTGCAGGCGGGAGACCGGATGCTGCTGATCGGCGACCGCGAAAACTGCGACCTCTTTCTGACCGCGGTTTGACGGAGTCAGGATCCGGCGCGGCCTTGCAAAAGCGGCTTTTCCGCAGTATATTACCGGTAAATTGACAGGAATGATTATGGAACGAAATACATCATTATATCACCGCAATGCGCTGGGACGGCTGGAGCTCCGCTGTCCGGCCTGCCGGGAGATGCTGCAGCCGGGGGACATCGAGAATTTTCAGCGCTGTCCCTTTTGCGACCATCTCTTTCCGGGGGATGAGAAGCTTGAGGACTTCATCCTCGACCCGATCATCCGGACCTGGGTGGGCAAAAGCGGCGCGACTTTTGGAAAGTGACGGCGAACCATGCCGAAATTGGTGGCGGACAAGGCAATTCCGTTCCTGCCGGGCGTTTTTGAAGCGCACGGCTGGAGCGTGGAAAACCTTGCCGGCAATGCCATAACGCGCCGGGATCTCTTGGACG
>JBFWIO010000152.1:0-7361 GCA_050255955.1 Victivallaceae bacterium | reverse complement strand
GGGTGGCAGCGCTACGCGCGGCTGAATTTGATCGCTTTGCCGGAGGCGAAATTGATCCGTTCCCGGGCCCGGTTGATTTTGCCGGGGAGGTAGTTCTCGAACATCTAAACTTTTTGCCAGGCCGGATTGGGGCCGATTACCAGAATTTTTTTCATCGGAAGACCTCCTCAATGATTGCTTCGAGGTCGGCGTCGGAGAATGCGACCGGATTGCATTTCATGCTCCCCGAACGGCAGTTGTCGAGGATGAAGCGGCGCTGATCCGGCGTCAATTCGACTCCGAAGCGGTCGGCAAGGCCGAGTTCGCTCCGCAGTTGCGCCAGTTCGGCGGTCATCGCTTCGGCGCGGCCGCCGGTCTCGCGGTCGAGGGCGGCCGCGTTGCGCCGGAGAACCGGTATCAGCAACGTCGCGCAGACTTTGCCGTGGGCGAGGTGAAGCAAACTCCCCGCCGGATGGGCCAGGCCATGCACCGCGCCGAGCCCGGAGTGGGCAAACGCCATCCCGCCAAGCATGCTTCCCTCGGCGACATGGTCGCGACTCTCGCGATCACCGGCGTAGGCCCCTTTGAGGTTGCCGAAAATGAGTTCGATCGCCTGTTTCGCCAGCGATTTGGTAAAGGCGGTCGCGCGGCTGGAGATCAGCGACTCGATCGCCTGAGTCAGCGCGTCAAAGCCGCTCGCGGCGGTGACTTCGGGCGAACACGTGTCGGTGAGCCGGGGGTCGATCAAGGCCACGTCGGGGAGCATTGCGGGGTGTCGGATCGATTGCTTGACTCCGGTCGCCGGATCGAGCAACACCGCGTTGGGGGTCATCTCCGACCCGGTTCCGGCGGTGGTGGGGGCGGCGAGGAAAAACGCGCCCTTGCCGGGGACCGGGGTGCGGCCGTAGAAACAGTCTTTGAGTGCAATCTCCGGGCGGGGCAGCAGCGCGGCGGCGGTTTTTCCCGCGTCGAGGACGCTGCCGCCGCCGATCGCGGCGACCGCCCCGGCGCCGATGGCGCGCCCGGCCGCGAGTGCCGCTTCGACATCGGCAAGCGGAAGCTCGGGGGTGATCGCTCCGGCCAGCGCATAGCGGCGGCCGGCAAGCTTGGGAATGATGCGTTCTTCAATCAGTCCGGCGGCGTGGCGGCCGGCGACCAGGAGCAGCGGCACTTGCGGCGGCAGCATCGCATTGAGCCGGTCGATTGCTCCGGCTTCAAATACGGTCACTCCGGGGAAACGCAGTTCCTGTACGGCCACGGTCAATTCTCCTGTTGCTTGAGGTAATCGAGCAATTGCCGCGCCGCCTGGCTCTCGGCGGCCTTGCGTCCGGCGGCGCGGCCGACCGCGACGAAGCCGTGGAGGCGGACTTCGACTTCAAAAGTCGGCTGGTGCTCGGGGCCGGTGACCGCCACCACCTGATATTCGGGTTGCTCGCCCCAGCGCCCCTGGGAGAGCTCCTGGAGCGCGCCCTTGGGATTGATTTCGAGCAGCAGTTCCTCCGGATTCGGGAAATTTTCGGTGAAAAGCTGAATGACAAAGCCGCGCAGCTTTTCGTATCCGATTTCCAGATAAGCCGCTCCCAGCACCGCTTCAAAAAGGTCGGCCAGCGTCGAATCGCGTTCGGCCCCTCCCGCTTCCTGTTCGCCGCGCCCGGTCATCAGGAAGGTGCCGAGTTCGAGTTTGCGGGCAAGTTCCGCCAGTGCCGGTTCGCGCACCAGCGCCGAACGCATCCGGGTGAGTTCGCCCTCGTCGGCGTCGGGGTAGCGGAAGTACAAATGGTCGGTCAGGATGATTTCGAGTACCGCGTCGCCGAGGAATTCGAGACGCTGATTGTCGTAGGAAAGATTGTTCTCCACCGAATAAGAACGGTGGGTCAGCGCTTCGCGGAGCTTTTCGCCCGCGATCTCCGGCGGATAGCCGAGGAGAGTTTTCAGTTTTTCAATGGCCTGCGGCATATTTTCCCTGATTCCAATCCGCGTTTTGATAGCGTTCCCGACTGCGGATGGCCGCTTTTTCGAGAAACGCCGCGTCCGGTTCCCAGGGAAGATATTCGAGTTCGAAAGCTTGTCGAAACGCTTCGGTCAAGCGCTTTGACAATCCATCGCCCCCCGACTCGCGCGGCAGCCGGATGCTCCCCTGATGCAAAATTCCGTCGCGGGTCCGGCGCTGGGCCGCTCCCGCATATTTTTCGCCCGCCGGACCGACCAGGTCGAACCGGCTCGGCGAGACAAAGCAACGCATGGTGGCGCGCTCCTCCGACTCCCGGCTTTCGCCAAGGAGCTCGGATTCGACCCCGAGATGCTCCTTCATCGCCTGATGAAAGATCCGGTAGCTCGCCATCCGGTCGAGCTTGCCGATCCGGTGTCCGGCAGGGATCACCACCGTGTAAGTCAAGTCGGCGTCGTGAAACACCACTCCGCCGCCGGTCGGCCGCCGCACCGGCGTCAACTGCTTCGCCAGTTCCAGCGGGTAGCGCTGAAAGCGGCCGAAAGTTACCGCGGGCCGGTCCCAGCCGTAAATCCGCAGCACCGGCAGCAAATGTTCCCGCGCGCTTTCCAGCAAACACTCGTCGATCGCCATATTGTCAGCGGGCGAATGCTTGCCGTCGAGCCAGAGCCGCCAGCGGTCGCCGGTCATCGCGGCAGGCTCCGCAGTTTGCGCCGAAAAAGGTAATTGACCCGGTCGGTCAGCGCCGGTGAGGCGAGGTCGATCCCGGTCTCCGTCTGATACAGCCGGGCCGCTTCGGCGGTCAGCTCGGCCAGTTCGGCGGTTTCTTTGTAGTTGAAGCTTCGCAGATCCTGATACGACGACACCAGACGGGCAAGTTCGCGCCGCCGGAAGTTGACCGGTGCGGGCCGGTCATCGGCAGTCATCGCATCGAGGTCGATCACTCCGAAGCTGCCGATCGAGCCATCGGCGTTGCGTTCGGCATAGATGTTGCGCAAGCTCAAATCGCCGTGCACCACCCCGGCCTCATGAAGTTTGGCCGCAAGTTTGACCAGTCCACCGAGCAGCACCGGGTCGATCGCCAGAGCCGACTCCGGCACCAGCGCCGCCAGCGACGCGCAATTGGGGGCCAGGGCCTCGGTCACCAGATAGTCCATCTGCGGAAAAAAGTAGTAGCTGCGGCAGCGCACCGCCGCCCACACTTTGGGCGTGGACACCCCGATTTCCTTGAGCCGGATCGCCGCACCGAGGCAGCGGAACGGACGGGGCAGGAGAATCGCCCGCTTGAGCAACATGGTAATGCCGCGTTTGCGGTAGCATTTGAAGAAAAGATCGCCGATCACCGCGGCCCGGACCGAAGCGGAGTTTTTGCACAGCGCTTCGACCGGTGCGGCGTCGAAAGCGGCGAGCTCCTTCTGGAGCGCGCCGACATTTTCGAAGCGGTCGAGGTTGATGATCCCGGTGTAGTTTCCGAAACGGAAAAACACCGACCGGCTGCCGGAGCTCCGGCAGTGATTTAAGATCGCTCTGAGCCGGTCGGCCATTTTTCAGCCGCCTCCGGTCAGAGGTTTTCGACCACCAGGTCGCCGACCTGGCTGGTGGAGTAGCCCATCTTGCCGGCGGCCACCGACTTGAGTTTGTTGCCGGTGACGTAGGCGATGCTCTTTTCGATCGCCGCGGCGGCTTTCTTTTCGCCGAGGAATTCGAGCATCATCGCCGCCGCGCCGATGGCGGCCAGCGGGTTGATTACGCCGAGACCGGTGTATTTGGGGGCGGAGCCGCCGATCGGTTCGAACATGCTGACGCCCTTGGGATTGATGTTGCCGCCGGCGGCGGTGCCCATGCCGCCCTGGGTCATCGCGGCGAGGTCGGTGATGATGTCGCCGAACATGTTGCCGGTGACGATGACGTCAAACCATTCCGGATTCTTGATCATCCACATGCAGGTCGCGTCAACATGGCAGTACGCGGTTTTGACGTCCGGATAATCGGCCGCGACTTCGGCGAAGACGCGATCCCAGAGGCCGAAGACGTAGGTGAGCACGTTGCTCTTGCCGCAGAGCGTCACCTGGGCGATCTTGCCGGCGGCGATGTCTTCGGCGGAGAGTCCGCGCCACGGTTTCTTTTTGCTGTGACGCTTGCGGGCGAGTTCAAAGCTGTAGCGCAAACAGCGCTCGACCTGAAAGTAGTTGTAGACCATGTTCTGGATCGCCACTTCTTCCTTGGTCCCCTGCTGCGAAACGCCGCCGATGCCGGTGTAGACGTCGCCGGTGTTTTCGCGGACGACCACGTAGTCGATGTCTTCCGGACCCTTTTTGGCGAGCGGAGTTTCGACGCCGGGATAAAGCTTGACCGGACGCAGGTTGATGTACTGGTCGAGTTCAAAACGCAGTTTGAGGAGAATCCCCTTTTCGAGGATGCCGGGCTTCACTTTGGGGTGGCCGATCGCGCCGAGGAACACCGCCTGGTATTTTTTCAAAGTTTCGACCGCGTCGTCGGGGAGGACGCTGCCGGTGGCGAGATAACGCTCGCCGCCCCAGTCAAAGGAGTCGGATTTGATCGCGAAGCCGAATTTCTTGGCCGCGGCCTTGAGAACTTTCATTCCTTCGGCGACCACTTCGGGCCCGGTACCGTCACCGGGAAGCACTGCGATTTTGTAGGTTTTTCCAGCCATGTTTCTCTCCAGATTTAGATGATTTGGTAATATACTGCGTAAAAACCGCCTTGTCAATTTGCCCGGCGCTTTTTTTGCCGGGAACTCCGTCAGAACAAACGCCGCAGTTCGCGAACCCTGGCTTCGACATCCGGGGCGCGGGTGACTTCGGTCACCATCGCGATTCTTTTTGCCCCGGCGGCGCGGAGTTCCGGGATGTGGCAAGCTTTGATCCCGCCCATCACCGTAAAGGGGCAGCAGGCCAGCGGGGCGATTTCGGCGATCGCCGCGATGCCCAGCGCGCCGCAGCTGACGCTCTTGGTCTGAGTCGGAAAAATCGGGCCGACATTGATATAATCGGCAAGGCCGCGGGCGGCCAGCGCCTCCTCGCGGTTGTGGGTGGAACTCCCAAGCAGCAGCTCCGGCGCAATCCGGCGGGCCGCCGCAAGCGGCAGATCCTCCTGTCCGAGGTGCACTCCGTCGGCTCCGGCGGCCAGCGCCACATCGACATGGTCGTCGATGATCAGCAATACCCCGTACTCGTCGGCGATCGGGCGGCAGGCGAGGGCGAGCTCGTACAATTCGCCGAGCGGACGGTTTTTCTCCCGCAGCTGGATCAGCCGGGCTCCGCCGCGGGCGGCGGCGCGGAAGATGTCAAGGACCGGGCGTTCGAGGGTGAATTCACTCGAAATCACCGGATAGAGATCGGCTTGCTCAAACGCGGCAAGGCGTTCGGCGCGATTGCGGAAACGGCTCATGATTGAATTTTGCTTTCAAAGTGGACGCAGTCGTCCATCGGGTTGACTTCCTTGTGGAATTTCTCGCAGCGCGAGAGAAAGGGGTGGACGATGAAATGGCGGCAGTCACGGCAGAAACGCACCGCCGGTCCGCCGTCGGCAAGCGACGGCGCGACAGCGGTCTTTTCGCCGAGGAGCGAGGCAAGGGGATTCGCTTTGGGGGCTTCTTCCGGGACGGCCCCGCCCGGCATCGGGGCGTCGCCGAGCCGGCCGGCGCAGAGCATGCAGCGGAATTCGACCCCGGCGAGTTTGAAGCCGTCGAGTTTCCGGTGTTCCTTGACAATGGTTTTGTCCCCGCAGAGGGGGCAGACGATACTTTCTCCGGCGCGCATAAAAAATCTCCCGATCAAGTGTTTTACTATACCACCTGATCGGGAGATTTGCAATCAAAAAAAACGGTCAGGGCAGTCTCAGTTGCGCCGGAACGCCGCGGAGGTTCGCCCCGAAGTCACCCGCGCCCCAGATGTAGAGCTTCCAGAGCTGATCTTGCGCGGGGGGAGTCGGGATCTCGATGGTTATCCGCTTTTTGGGATCTTCCTTTGGGGAGTATTGCAGCCAGGGAAGGCGGTGTTCGCCGATCACCGTGCCCTCGATCGAGCCGCGGATCTCTTCTTTTTGGTCAAGCACCTCGGCCCCGAAGTTGCCGGTGTGGACGCCGTAGACCTCGACCGTAAACGACTTGGTTCCGGCCGGAACCACGAAGCCGAGGATCAGCGGGCCGCCGCCGCCAAAGGTGGTGCCGTCGACCAGTTTGACTTCGCCGAGCAGCGCCGGATCTTTGCGGATGCTCCAGACGCCGGTAAGGTCGTCGCTGACCTTGACTTCGAAGCGGTCACCTTTCTTCCCCGCCAGTTCAAATTCGAAGTTGCCCGCCTCTTTGGTGTTGAACGTCTTTTCGCCGACCTGTTTGCCGCTCTGATCGAGCACGGTGACGGTGCCGGTCGGTTTGGCATGCGGGCGCGAGCCGTGGGGTTTGCGCTCGACCACCATCACGGCCTTTGGCTCAAGCAGTGTCACGATAAACGTTTTGAGCTCGGGCGAACGCACCCGGAAGCTCGGGGTTTTGTTGCTTTTGATCATTTCGCGGAGAATGCCGATGCGGTCGCTGCGAAAAACTTCGCCGGGGTGGTTCTCCGACCAGATATGGAGCTCCTCCATCAGTCCCGGGGTCAGCACCATCGCCTGGGCAAAGGACTTGCCGTCGGCGGGAACGCCTTGAATCGCGCTTTTCTGAAGCGAATTCGCTGAAATCCGGCGCAGATCCGGGTCGTTGAGGAAGTTCGCTCCGGTCATCGCGCCCGAGGCGATCATGTTGTCAAGCGTACTCCCGCCCGGGGAGTAGACGGTGCCGTCCCAGCCGACCGCATACGGCCAGTGCATCGCCGGATAATTGTAGACGGTCTTGAGCCAGTTGGCTCCCGAGGAGATCGAGCGTTTGGTCGCTTCGTTGCCGGCAACCTGATGATATTCACGCAGGCCCTCGAGCAGGATGCCGACCAGATACGGACAGTTGCCGAAAGTATTCTTGTGGCCGTTGGCATGGTCGGTCGGCATCGGATGCGGCCAGGCCCCGCCTTTGTCGAAATTCTGTTCCTTCAGCGCGACCGCGACGATGTTGTCGCAGGCTTTGAGGTAAGCGGGATCGCCGGTGGCGCGGTAGAGCGCGACCAGCGCCTTGAGGCTCCAGCCCGCCGAGCGCTCGTGGGTGCCGAGCGAACGGAACGACGGAGACATGAAGTTGAGCATGTGTTCGCCGAGCTTGAGGGTGGCGTCCATCACCACCGGATTGCCGTTGAAGTACCAGCCCTCGATCATTCCGTCGCACCATGTATGCCCGTTCTGGGCCGAGAAGCTGACGTCGCAGGGGAATGACCAGGTGGCACGCTTGTAGTCCTGATAATTGACCCCGGTATGGCCGATGCCGTGCTGGGCGTTGGCCCCGACGTAGTAGCGGTCGGGATAAGCGTGGACGATGTCGCTGAGA
>JBFWIO010000151.1:0-7445 GCA_050255955.1 Victivallaceae bacterium | reverse complement strand
GTCAACGGCCACGGCAATGAACACCAGATCTCGCGCGATCTTTTCTCGATGGCGGTGGCGCTTTACGACGAAGACCCCGAGCCGTACAAAATCTGCGCCTACCGGATGCTGGAGGAACTTTCGCCGATGCACACCGTTGAATACGCCGGCGGCCGCCACAATCAGGGGATGAGTTACGGCATGAGCCGTTTCTCCTGCGACATGATCGCCGCCTGGAACATCAAGCGGACGCTCGGCATCGATCTTTTCGGCGACACCATCAAACGGGTGCCGTACGCGTGGATTTACATGCGTCTGCCCAACGGCGAACTGATGCGTGACGGCGACGACTTCATCAACTACCAGCAGCGCGACAAATACTGGTCGAACGTCGATACCGCCTTTCTCTGTTACACCTATGCCGACGACCCGGTCCTCAAAGGCGATTATCTGCGGCAGGCCAAGCAGTGGGGCGCGGCCAATCCGATGCTCTTTTTGCTGCTCAACAACCCCGACACCAAGCCGCAGCCGGACCGGAGTTCGCTCCCGCTCACCCTTTACATGGGCGGCGCTTATCCGGCGATGGTGGCGCGCACCGGCTTCGACTTCGGCGATCAGGCCAATGACGCCATCTTCTACCTCACCGGGGCGGAATATCAGTCGGCCAACCACCAGCACCTCAATGCCGGCGACTTCCAGATTTATTATCGCGGCATGCTGGCGGCCGACCTCGGCACTTACCGTTTTTACGGGACGCCCTACGATGCCAATTTCAACAAGAAATCGGTGTCGCACAACGTGATGCTGGCGCGCGACCCCGCCAATTCCAATGACGACGGCGGGCAAATCTATTTGGGCTCCTCGCCGAACAACCTCAAGGAACTCGAAAACACCCGCAACGGCCGGATGCTCGCGGCCGCTTTCGGCCCCTCCAAACAGCGTCCGTTCTACAGTTACTTCAAGGTCGATCTCGCCCCGGCCTATCCCAAAGGCAAAATGGCCGAGTATGTGCGGTCTTTTTACGTGCTCAACCAGAACAATCCCGAGCGTCCGGCCGCGCTGCTGGTCTTTGACCATATGAAGACCAACGACGCCAAACTGAAAAAGTACTGGCCGCTCAACACCTTCGGCAAGCCCGAAGTCGTCAGTCCCGGCAAAGTGACGGCGAAAACCCTCAACGGCGAGGGCAAAATCACCCTCGACACGCTGTTCCCCGCCGCCGCCGCGCTGGAAGTCACTACCGCCAGCGGCGAAGAGTCGCACAAGGTATTCGGTAAACAGTACGAAGCCCCTTTCAAGGGCAAAGAATCGCTGCCCGAAGTGGAGGGTTCGCGAACCGTGCTGAGTCCCAAAAAGACTGAAGCCGAAGCGACTTTCGTCAACCTCCTCCAGGTCACCGCGGGCAAGGTCGAGGCGCTGCCGGCCAAACTCGCCGAAGACGCGACTTCGTTCACCGTCAACTTCGCCGACAAGAGCGTCAATTTGAGCCGCGACGGCAAAGCCCGGAGCGCGGCGGTCACCGTCCCTGTGGCCGGTCGCAATCCGGTTCAGGTGTTGATTTCCGACCTCGCACCCGGCACATGGACGGTCAAGCTCGGCACTTCGGTGATCGGTGTCGGCGAAGTCGACGCCAAGGCGGGAACGCTCTTTTTCACCGGAGCTCCCGGCACCTACACCGTGACCCCCGGTGCGACGGCGCAAGCCAAGCCGCTGCCGGATTATTCGCAGCTGATGCCCGATCCGGTCAAGCCGACCCAGATCGACTTCAACGCCAAAAAATAACCGGGGGGAGTCAAGCGCCATGCCGTATCAGACCTCCTCCGCCCGCATCGAAGCGGATCTCCGTCACCTCACCGAAACGCTCGGCGTCCGGCTGGCCGGTTCGGCCAACGAGCGGCGCGCCGCCGAGTTCATCGCCGACCGTTTCGCCGCGCTTGACCTCGACTGCCGGATCGAGAGCTTCCCGGTACAGAGCCGCTGTGTCAAAAAGGAGGAACTGGAGATCCGGGCCGGCGGCAAGTGGCACCGGGTACCGGGTTCGCTCTTCGGCGCGGCTCCGGGCACCGGCGGCAAGGCGCTCACCGCCGATCTGGTCATTTTCGCCCCGGCGGTCGATTTTCAGCGTTCCGACCTCGGATATCTCCGGGACAAGGCGGTATTGCTTCTCGGCACCCATATCGAGCAACCGCAGGACTATGCCCGGCTGCTGGCGGCCAGGCCGCGTTTCCTCCTGATGACCGACACCCGGTATCCGGCCGACCGGCCGATGGC
This sequence comes from Victivallaceae bacterium, assembly GCA_050255955.1. Lineage (GTDB taxonomy): Bacteria > Verrucomicrobiota > Lentisphaeria > Victivallales > Victivallaceae > JAVBUI01. The sequence continues at coordinate 5,195 of JBFWIO010000151.1, read as the reverse complement.
CGACGGGTTGTTTCCTGCTTACGTGGCCCGCTATGGGGCGATTCCGACGGTCAACGTGCCGTATCTGACGATGTGGGAGCTCTGCGTGGCCGGGGCCGACCGGGCCCGGCTGCGGGTGGCGGGCGGGCCGGAGTCGGCGTCGTCGCAGAATGTGATCGGCGAAATTCCGGGTTCGCACCCCGATGAACCGGTGCTTTATCTCGGGAGCCACCACGACACCCAGGCGGGATCTGTCGGGGCCGACGACAACGGCTCCGGCGTGGCGGCGATTCTGGAGGCGGCGCGGCTGCTTGCCGGACGCAAATACCGGCGGACGATCCGGCTGATCTCCTTTGGCACCGAGGAACAGCTCTCGGTCGGCAGCGCGGTCTATGTCAGGCAACACCGCAAGGAATTGGCGGCGGGGGGCTTTATGTTCAACCTCGACGCGATGGGAAGCTTCCTCGGCTGGAATACGGTGGCCTTGCACGCCGACGATCGCGCCGGGCGTTATCTCGGCAAAGTCGCCGCCGAATATGGTTATCTCGCCAAAGTCTCGACCGCGCTTTCGCCTTACGGCGACCATTTCCCGTTTGTCGCTGCCGGGGTTCCGGCGTTGTGGGCGGGGCGGGTCAACTGCGACTGCGGGCGGTTTTTTCACCACCGCGCCGACGATGATTTGAGCAATATCTCGTGCGAAGTCATCGCGCAGGCGACGGCGGTCGCGGCGGCGTTCACCGCGCAAGCGGCGGCGGCGCGCGAGCTCCCCTTTGCCCCCCGGGTGTCGCCGGAGCTGGCGAAGTCGGCGGCGGCCGCCTGGCGCGACCTCTTCGGCGGCTGGAAGGGCTTTTAGAGCACTTTTTCCATCACAAAGTCGTCCATTACGAAACCGTTGCCGATGTCGATTTTGACCGCTTCGACGACGGTGAAGCCGTTGCGGAGATAGGCTTTTTGCGCTTTGGCGTTTTCCTTGTTGACATTGAGCCGGAGATGACGGTACCCGGCCTCGGATGAGCGCCGGATGACGTGATTGAGAAGCCGCGACCCGAGGCCCCGCCCCTGATACTCCCCGAGGAGATAAATTTTGTGGAGTTTCGCAGTGTCCGGCCTGGCTTCGTACCGGCTGTGAACCGCGTACCCGGCGGGGACGCCGTCGATGTGGAGGACTTCAAAAATGTACCCGCGCGCCAGCTCGGCGGCAAGCACCTCCGGCGCGTACATCATCTTCATCATGTAGGCGATCTGCTCCGGCGACAGGATTGCCGCAAACGTCTCCGGCCAGACCCGGCCGGCGATATCCCGGATGATCCGCAAATCGGCGGAATCGGTAATTTGTCTTACATCCATGATCGTCTCCCGGCAAAAAAAAAGGAGCCCCGGCCCGGATGTTGCACGAAAAGGCCGATGACTTGAGCAAAGATTTTGAGAATCAATCGGTGGTGAAACCGGAAGGAGACAATGAATTGTCTCCTGAGGATTTCGCGGCCGAGTGAGCTCAAAAGATTGCTCAAGGCACGGACGGCTTCGTACAACATCCGGGCTCAAAAGAGCTCCGTGATGATTTGGCATCGATCAGCCATTGACGCGTTCGAATTCCTTCATAAAGGAGATCAGGGCATCGACACCGGCCATCGGCATCGCGTTGTAGATGCTGGCGCGGCAGCCGCCGACCAGGCGGTGCCCCTTGAGGTCGGTGAGACCGGCGGCGGTGGCTTCCTTGACGAACTTGGCGTCGAGTTCTTCGTTCGGAGTGCGGAAGACCACGTTCATGCGCGAACGGTCGCCCTTTGCCACCGGGGTGGCGTAGAACGAACTTGCGTCGAGGAAGCCGTAGAGCTTGGCCGCCTTGGCATCGTTGATCTTCTCAATCGCGGCGATGCCGCCCTGGGATTTGAAGTAATCGGTGACCAGCGCCAGCATGTAGACCGCGAAAGTCGGCGGGGTGTTGAACATCGAACCTTCTTCGACGTAGGTGGCGTAACGGAGCATGGTGGGGACGCTCTCGGTGGTGCGCGCCACCAGATCCTTGCGGATGATCACCAGCGCGAGACCGCTGGGACCGATATTCTTCTGCGCCCCGGCGTAGATCAATCCGAAGTCGTTGACGTTGAAGACCCGGCTCATGATGTCGCTCGACATGTCGGCGATCAGCGGCACTCCGGCCGGAGCCTGGGGGAGCACCTGATACTGGGTGCCGGCGATGGGGTTGTTGCTGGTAATGTGCATATAGGCCGCGCCGGGAGTGAGTTTCCACTCGCTCGCGGCGGGGATATGATCGTACTTGGTTTCCTTGCTCGAAGCGGCGATGTTGACTTTGCCGAAGAGTTTGGCTTCCTTGGCCGCTTTGTTGGCCCAGACGCCGGTGTCGATGTAGTCGGCGGTGCCGCCGTTGAGGAGGTTCATCGCCAGCATCGCGAACTGCATGCTCGCGCCGCCCTGAATGAAGCAGACCGCGTAGTCGTCGGAGATGTTCATCAGTTCGCGGATGTTCGCTTCGGCGCGCTGGATCACCGGTTCGAAGAACTTGCCGCGATGGCTGAGCTCAAGAATCCCGGAGCCGGAACCGGCGAAGTCGCAGAATTCGGCTTGAGCACGTTGCATCACTTCCTTCGGCAGCATGGCCGGACCGGCGCTGAAATTGTAGATCGGCATGGTAGCAATCCTCATGAAAAAAAGGTTTGATGATGCAATAATGTACCATTGGAATCGGTTTTTTCAACCTACTTCGATAATTTTCCATCGATTAATTTAATGCCCAGTGCGATCATCCGCGCCGGATATTCGACCGGCTGATACGTTTCGTGCGCTCCGGCCATGTTGCGCCCCGCAACAGCTCCGGTGGTGCGGGCCATGCCGTAGAGGCCGGGGGAGGCGGCGCCATCCAGCGCGGCGCAGTCCCCGGCGGCGAAGATTCGGCTGTCGGACGTGCGCATGGCGCCATCGACGGTGATTCCCTCCTTGTCCGCGGCCAGTCCGGCGGCGGCGGCGAGGGTTGTTTCGGGCCGCATTCCGGCCGAGATCACGACCAGTTCGGCGGCGACAACGGTGCCGTCGGCGAGGATGACTTTGTCCGGGCCGATTTCGCGCGGGAGGCGGCCGAGTTCGACCGCGAAGCCGGGAATCTTCGACACGGTTTCGAGGACACTTGCGGAGCCGGCTTCGTCGAGCTGACGGGGGAGAAGCCGGGGACAGCCCTCGATCACCGTCACCTGACAGCCGCAGCGGAGCAGCGCATCGGCGAGTTCGAGGCCGAGCAAGCCGCCGCCGATCAGGGCGACCTTCTTTTTGCCGGAAGCGATCAGGTTCCGCAAATGGAGCGTATCGCTCCAGTCGCGGAGAACCACGGTGTGAGCGCTGTGAATCCCCGGCACCGGCGGACGAAAGCAACTTCCGCCGAGGGCGAGCAACAGCGCGTCAAAACTCCTCACGTCACCGTAATCAAGCCGGATGGTCTGGTTGGCGCGGTCGATCGCAACGACTTCGACGCCGAGCTCCACGGCGATTTTTTTCTCTTGATAAAAAGAGGCCGGTTTGAGCAAAAATTGCGCCTCCGGCAAATCGGCGACGAGCGCGCGCGGCAGAGCCGGACGGCGGTAGGGCAGCACGTTTTCGCGGCTGAACATGGTGATTTCGGCATCCGGATCGAGGCCGCGCAACGCATTGGCGGCTTCAAAGGCGGCGACCCCGCCGCCCGCGATCAGGTATTTTTTCATGGTAATACGCCTCCTCCGGTCTGGAAATCCTCTCGTAATTCGTGTACAGTATACACCCGGAGAAACGAGGATGCAATGAAGGAACTGAAATTTTTCGGCGACGAGCTCGCCGTGCGCTATGGCCGGAAACTCCAGCGGATTCCGCTCGATCTCGCTTTCGGCTGTCCGAATCGCGAGAACGGTTACGGCCCCGGCTGTGTTTTCTGCGCCGAAAACGGCAGCCGGGCGCGCCACCTCGCGCGTCACCTCGACCTGGCCAGCCAGGTCGAGCGGGGTGTCGCGTATGTCCGCGAACGCTATCGCTGCGAGGGGCCGTACATCGCTTATTTCCAGTCTTTCACTTCGACGTTCGCACCGGTGGAGCGTTTGCGCGAATGCTTCGAAACGGCGCTCGCGCGGGCTGATTTCAAGGTGGTGATCGTCGGCACCCGCCCCGACGCGCTGGAACCGGACAAGGTCGAATATCTGCGCGAACTCGCCAGCCGTTACGAATTATGGGTCGAGCTCGGGGTCCAGAGCGCAAGCGACGAAACCTTGCGCCGGATCAAACGCGGTCACGACTTCGCGGCGGTCGAGGACGCGGCGCACCGCCTCGAAGCGGCCGGGATCAACTGTGCCTGTCACGTGATCCTCGGGCTGCCGGGGGAGGGGCCGGACGACTTTCTCGCCACCGCGCGGCGGATCGCCAAACTTCCGTTCCGGGCGGTGAAACTCCACCAGTTGCTGGTGCTCAAGCATACCGAGCTTGCCAAACACTGGCAAGGTGAGCTCGCGGTAAAACCGCTCAATGAATACGAATATGCGGCGGCGGCGGCGGCTTTTTTGCGCGAACTTCCGGATTCATGGAGCATCATGCGCCTTGCCGCCGACGCGGATGAAAGCGAAATCCTCGCGCCCCGCTGGTGGATGGACAAGGGGCAGTTCCTCGAATTCTTCGCCGAACGTTTCCGGGCTGGGGACGGTGAGCCGAGTTATTGCGGCGTCGCCACCGCCGACGGCTCGCGGACGCTCTATCACCCCGAATTCCGCCAGCTCTTTCACAGCCTCGCCGGGGCGGAGTCGGAGGCGCGGCATAAATTCATCGAGCCGACCCGACTGGCTGAAAAAAAGGAAGCCGCCTTGCTCGACCTCGGCTTCGGGCTCGGGATCAACGCGCTCGAAGCGCTGCGGACGGCGGCGGCTTGCGGCAATCGTCTCGAAATCGACAGTTTCGAGCTTGACGAGCGCCCGCTCCGGGCGGCGCTCGGGATCGCCCCCGCCGACTCGGAAGCGGCGGCGATGTTGCGTTCCTTGCTGGATGGCGGCGAATTCATTCACCCCGGCGGGCGGCTGACGCTCCACTTTGGCGACGCCCGGACGGAGTTGGTCAAATGCCGGAAACAATTCGACGCGGTCTTTCTCGATGCCTTTTCGCCGGACTGTAATCCGGAGCTCTGGACGCTCGACTTCCTGGCCGAAATCAATCGTCATTGCCGCCGGGAAGCGATCCTCGCCACCTACTCA
>JBFWIO010000150.1:0-7447 GCA_050255955.1 Victivallaceae bacterium | reverse complement strand
GGTGGTGCTTCAGGAAAACTATTTCTTCTACGGCTCGATCAAGGAAAACCTCTCGCTGACCAAAAAAGACGCGACCATGGAGGAAATCATCTACTGCGCCCGGATGGCCGGGGCCGACGAGTTCATCCAGAAGCTCCCCAAAGGGTATGATTCGGTGCTGGAGGAAAACGCCTCCAACCTCTCCGGCGGCCAGAAGCAGCGCCTCGCGATCGCCCGCGCGCTGCTCTCCAATCCGCGTTTGCTGATCTTCGACGAAGCGACCAGCGCGCTTGACCCGGAGAGCGAAACACTGATCCGCAAGAACCTCAAACTGATCACCCGCAACCGGACGGTATTCATCATTTCGCACCGGCTCTCGGTGCTTTGCCGGGCGGATATGATCGTGGTGATGGACAAGGGCAAATTGGTCGAGCGCGGCACCCACGCCGAACTCCTCAAGCTCGGCGGCATCTACGCTGAATTCTGGCGTCAGCAAATGGGGGTTGATGATGTTTAAGTTTCTCAAAAGCAAAGCGGTCCGCGAGTCCGAAGAATTCCGCCCCGACGCGATCATGCTGGAAGCGGCCGGCCCCGGGTTCTCGACCCACTCGGTGTGGGTGATTTTGCTGGTGCTGCTGATCGCCGGCATCGTTTACGCGACGTTCTCAAAGGTTGACAAAATCGTCGCCGCCGACGGCCGCATCGTCACCACCCGCCAGAACATCACCATCAAGCCGCTTGAGCTCTCGATCATCAAGGCCGTCCACGTGCTCCCCGGCCAGCGGGTCAGCGCGGGGCAGGTGCTGTTCACCTTTGATGTCACCGGCAACCGCGCCAATTTGCTGCGGCTCCAGGAACAGCGCGAGAGTCTGCGCGCCCAGCTCGACCGGCTGACCGCCGAAAAAAACAACGAAGTTTACAATCCGCCCGCCACCGCCGGCAACGACGCACGGCTCCAGAAACTGATTTTCGAGTCGCGTACGCTCTATTACAAGGAAAAGCTCAACTCCTACACCCAGAGCATCGAGCGCCTCAAGTCAACCATCGATTCGATGGAAAAGAGCATGGTCAAATACAACGAACGCCAGGACGCGCTCAAGAAGATCGAGACGATGATGTCCGGCCTCCACGAGCGTCAGGCGTCGTCCTACAAGGAACTCCTCCAGACCCAGATTCAGGTGATCGGGATGGCAATCCAGCTTGACGAACAGACCACCCAGCTCAACGAATACCGCCACCAGCTCCAGGCGCAGGTTTCGGAGCGCAGCACCTTTGAAACCGACTGGCGGCGGACGCTGATTGAGGAACTGGTCAAGGTCGAGCGCGATCTCCTGTCGATCGAAAAAGAGATTCCCAAAGCCGAAATGCTGATCTCCAACTCCGAAATGCGCGCCCCCTGCGACGCGGTGGTTCACGAAATCGCCCCCTTCCAGGAAGGTTCGGCGGTGCGCGAGGCGGAGGCGCTGATCACGCTGGTGCCGGTCAACGTCCAGCTCGAAGCCGAAATCGACATCCCGGCCAAGGACGTCGGACTTCTCAAAATCGGCGATATGGGGCGGCTCAAATTCGACGCCTATCCCTTTCAGCAATACGGCACGCTTGACGGCAAACTCCGCTACATTTCGCAGGACGCCTTCACCCGCGCTCCGGCGGAGTCGATGCAGAGTTCCGACGGCCAGCCGACCTACTACCGCGGCCGCATGTCGGTCTCGGGCCGATTCAAGGACATGGAAACCCTCCCGTTGATTCCGGGTATGCGCCTGCGCGCCGAAATCAAGGTCGGCGAGCGCACCATCATGAGCTACTTGCTCTATCCATTCATCAAAGCGATGGACGAATCACTGCGCGAACCCTGAAAAACGGGATAAATTTGCAACAGACGACGCCGACAAAAGTCCGGGGGTCGATCCGGTGCCGGATTCGACCATCGGGGTCTTTGGCAGTGCCGGGGAGCTCCCGCCGGGGTGACGCCCCACGCGCGCCGAAGATGCCGATTTGCCTGGTCTCACCGGGGATCACGGATTTTCCGGGGTCGTCGCAACAGGAGGAATCCGGTGATTATCGAGCGAGACAACCGTTATTTCTGGGGCCGTAAATTTATCCTGCTGGCGAGGGTTCTGGCCGCGCTGATATTCCTCGCCGGGCTGCTGCTGACCGGGCTGACGTTGAGCTGGACCCTCACCCGGCTCAAGGCGTTGCCGCCGGGCGTGACGCCGGAGCTGAAAGCGGATATTCTGCTCGCCCAGCGGACGCTTCAGGACAATTACGAAAAAACCGTCAACAGTCTTGCCATGATTCAGCAGCGGATGATTTCGGCGCAGCAGGATTTCGTGATTCCAAGCTCGCTGACGTTGCTTGACACCGTATTCGACGACCAATTCGACAATCCGGAACAGTTGCGGCATTCGCGCCAGGTGCTCGAAGCGTACGCCCAGCGGATCGACGGCTTGAAAAAACTGATCGCCGAGCTGATTCGCCGCCAGACCGCCGCCATCGCGCCGAAAATCGCCGTCGCCGCCAATCACGCGATGCCGCAGAATCCCGGAATTTCAGTCCGCAACCGGCAGATGATCCGTTTTTACCGGACCGACAAACAGTCCGCGCTGCAAGATCTGCGCGAAGCGATCGGCGCGCTCAAAACCGGCGGCAAATTCGACCAGATCCGGGAGCCGGTCGCCTATCTTGAGATTTTCAGCGACGCGATCGCCGGCAACGTGACCGGACCGGCGCGGCCGCTCAACGTCGCTCCGGCCGAGCCGGAAAACTCCGCCGCCGCCGCCCGCGAACGGGAAAATCGCGCGCTCGATGCGCTGCGCACCATCGACAGCCGGCTTGAGGAACTCAATGCCGAATGGAGCGTGGACGACGATCTCAAAACCCTCAAAATGCGCCTCGATGAAGCCGACCGGCAGCAGGAAGCCCGGCGAATGGCGCGCGACAGTATTCTGGTTCAGGGTTTGCTTGGCGCACTGGTGTTCTTCGGCGCGCTGGCCCTGGGCAGTCTGCTTGTGCTGGTTGCCGCCGATTTTCTGCGCGCCCACTTCGACAGCGCGGACGAACTGGCGAAAGGAAACCGCGGATGAAGTTCAATGCTGTTGTCGCCGCCGCCGTCATCATGCTTGCGCTCGCCGGGTGCGGCAAACCTCAGGTGCCCTCCGCCGAATCGCTCCGGCTGGCGGCGGAAAAAGCAGCCGCCGATTACCTCCCGTCACTGCTCAACAATGAATCCGCCAACAATCCCGGCAACCGGATCTACCGGGTGAGCGGCAACGAAATCGCGATCGCCAGTTCCGGCGTCCGGGTCGAAACTCAAATCCCGGCGGCAACCAGTGATTCGGAGCTGATCGGATTTACTCTTGCCCGCCGCTACAGCTTTGCCAAAACCTCGTTCACGCTTAAGAACATCGCCTACGGCCCGATTTTTGAAAAAACGGACCGTTATTTCTGCCAGTTGCGCTTTCTCTATCAGAAGCAGTTCATCCTGATTCCCGAATACACCGGCGTGACCATCACCGGGGTCCGCCCGCCGGACCGGCTCTTTGCTACTCCCGAGGCGAAAAATAAGTATTTTGAATCCTACGATGCGATGCTGCCCGCCGACAGCGTCGAACACCGGCGGATGATCGACCGTTTTTCCTGCACCGAGACGCTGATCGAATCGGTCGGCGTGCTGGCAGCCTATCAGCCCGAAGAGAAGCGCTGGACGTTCTCCGTCGGCCAGACCGAATTGCGCCGCGATCCCCGCGTCAACGGCGAACGACCCGACCCGACGCTCTACGATCCGGCCCAATTCACGGTCGAAGTCCACGGCCGTCAAGTGGCGTTCAAGGATGCGGAAAACTTCCGGATGCTGGTCGCCGGGGCGATTGCGCTCGGGGGCCAGTGGCGTCAGGTAACTCAAGTCAACTCGTCGTCGCCGGTCGTCGCCGCAACTTCTTCCGCGCCGGTCGCCGCCGAGCAAAGAGCGGCGGCCTCACCGGTCACCGGTGCCGAGCTCAAAACCCCGCCCCGGATAAGTGCGTTAGCGGTTTTCCAAAGCGCCTCCTCGCTCCCGGTCGCGGAAAGGGTCGATGCTTTTCTGAAAGTCGTTCCCGATGATCCGACCCTTTCGGCTCGCCATTGGCACATGGTGTTCCAGGCGGTGTTGAACGAGGCAAAGCCGCCCGCCATCACCGAAATGGTTCCCAAAGTCGAACCGGTACTGCTCGACTGGATCAAGAACGGCAAGGACGTCGATGTCAGGATGATCACCACCATGGGCCGTTCGCATCCGGCCTGGCTGCCGTTCTGCACCGGGCCGGTGCTCGCCGCCGCCGCCAACCGGCGGCAAGCGGACCCCGGCTACGTCTCGCCGGTACCGACCTATTCCCGTTCGGCGACCCGGGACCCGGGCTCATCGCGAAACACCCCCGCTCCGGTCCAGCTGACACCCGCGCCCCCCGCGCGCAATCCGAAAATCGAAATGCTCAACCAGCTCACCGCGCTCTTCCCTCCCGGCGGAGCCGTCCCGGCAGAGGCTCCGGCCGAAGTCCGGCTATTGCTCAGGTACGCCAATGCGCCCGAACTCGATTCCGAGCTCAAAACAGCGCTTGCGGTTACCGCGATGCTTTACGCCTGCCGGATCAATGATGAAACAACCGTCCGCGCCTGCCGCAAGAATTCACCCGGAGCCCAGAGCGTCTACGCGACGCTCGGCCCGCCCTGCGGCTCCTGTCGCGGCATCGGGTTCCGCGGCTGTCCGGTCTGCCGCGACGGCAGTTGCCGTGGCTGCGGCGGCCAGGGCTGGATCGAACGCACCGAGCAGGAGATCGGCGGAGCCGTCAAGCGGCGCTACACTTGCACGCTCTGCAACAGCAGCGGAAAATGCGCCAAATGCGAAGGCAAAGGAAACATCGACTGTCCGGCCTGCAACGGCAAAGGCCATCTGCGCACCGCCGCCAGGATCGGGGACGCCCTGCCCCGCGCCGTCGAAAAACTGCGGGAACGGCTTGCCGCGGAGTCGTCGCCGCCCGAAACCGCCCGCTGAAGCTTGAATTTTCCCGCAATCAATTTGCTTTCACGGACTTCGCGTGGTACATTATCACAAAAAAGCGGGGATTCCATGAAAAAAATGTTGCTGACCGCGTTGTTCGGCATCCTGTTGCTGACCGCCGGATGTCTTTTTGCGCCTTACCGCGACACCGAGTGCTTTGACCTCGACCTCAAGCCGGCGGCGAAAAAACCGGTTCGGATCGAGGCGTATGAATTTCAGAACCTCTCCGGCGCGGGCTCGCTGATGCAAGTCAAGGAGAGCGGCGGCCTCATCCTCAACGACCCCGACCGCCGCTGGCTGCTGCCCCCCGGCGAACTCGTACCCCACGCGATCAATCTCAAACAGGATCGCACCGCCGACGCCAAAGTCGTCCAGGTGACCGGCGCGATCGAAATTTTTCAGGTAGACCGGGTCAAACGCGCATTTGTCTTCGCCGGCTGGTGGCAACTGCGCACCGAACTCAATGCGCCGAAACACTTTTTCCAAATCGAAGTGCCGATGTCGCCGGAGCATCCCGACGGCGCGGCCGCCGCCCGGGCGGCGTCGGAAGCACTGGAACAACTCCTCAATGCGATGCTCAAAAGCGCGGGAGAAAAATAAGTGGCGGGTTCAAAGGCACTCAACGACCTCTGTGAACAGCTCGGCGACGCGGTGATCTTCATCTCCCGCGAGACGATGCGCACGCTCACTTTTATCGGCGGCCTCGGCCGGCTCGCCGCCGACGCCTGCCGCCATCCCCGCAAAGTCAAATACGGTGCGGTCGCCTATTACATGGACCGCTGCGGCAGCGATGCCATGCCGATCATCGCGCTGCTGGGGGCGCTGATCGGAGTGATTCTCGCTTTTCAGGCGATCACCCAGCTCGGGCGCTTCGGGGTGCAGAACTATGTGGTGAATCTGGTCGGTACGGTAATCGTCAACGAACTCGCCCCGCTGGTCACCGCGGTAGTGCTGGCCGGCCGCTCCGGTTCGGCTTTCGCCGCCGAACTCGGGACCATGAAGAGCACCGAGGAACTCGACGCGATGGTGACGATGGGGCTCGACGTCGGGCGCTTTTTGCTGCTGCCCAAACTCCTTGCCCTGATGCTGGTGCTGCCGGGCCTGACCATCATCGCCGACATCTGCGGGATCATCGGAGCGATGTTGATCGTCTGTACCCAGCTTGATGTCTCGATCCCCGAATATTACAACACCGCGGTCGAGGTGATCAAGCCGATCGACTTGTCGCAGGGATTGATCAAAAGCCTGGTCTTCGGACTCATCGTCGCGGTGATCGGCTGCCAGAAGGGAATGGAATCCGACCGCGACGCCCAGGGTGTCGGGCGTTCGGCGACCAGCGCGGTGGTGAGTTCGATTTTCCTGATTGTAATCGCCGACGCGCTCTTAACCGCGGGCTTCTCGGCCCTCGAAAAGTGGATCTGAAACGATGAATAAAGCCAACAAAGTCAAACTCGGAGCCTTCGTACTGCTGTCGGTGATATTGCTGGTGGTCGGCTTCATCGCCACCGGCGTCACCAAAATGTTTTCGCCGAAAGTCCACGCGATGACCGTGATCAACACCTCGGTCGAGGGCCTCTCCGCCGGTTCGCCGGTCAAGTACCTCGGCCTCCCGGTCGGCACCATCAAGCGGATTGCAATGCGCGAGGACGACGGCTACATCGCCGTCTACTTTGACCTCTCGCCGTCGGCGATGGACGGCCTCAACGCCAACCAGCCCCTTATGTCGAGCGCCTCCAACCTCGCCGAAATCCTCAAAAAACGCAATCCGGCCTGCTTCGTCAACGCCGCCGGGCTGATGGGCGGAGCCTACCTCGAACTGACGCTCGGCAGCGCCGACGAGCCGCCGGCCCTGCCGCACCTGACCGACGTGCCGTCCGACGTGCTCTACATCCAGTCGCGCCCGTCCCACATCGGCAACGCAATCCAGAACGTCAGCCGGGTGATCGACGAATTGAGCAAAGTCAATTTGCTCCAGCTCGCCGACAAACTCAACCAGACGCTCGACAACATCAACGCGATCGTCGGCCGCAACGACCTCGCCGAAATGCTGACCCAGTTCCACAAAGTCAGCGGCGACCTCCAGAAATCCTCCGAAAATCTGCGGCTGATCCTCTCCGAAGCCAACATCGCCAAAGTCAACCGCTCGCTCGACAATATCGAACGCAGCTCCCAGAACCTTCAGAGCATCACCAGCCAGAGCGAACTCGGCGACCTGATCAAGAATCTCAATTCGTTCCTCCTCGAGGGCCGCGAGACGATGCGCAACGTCGACCGCTTCGGAGCCAATCTCAGCAAAGAATCCATCGCGGACCGGCTCCGGCTCGAAGTCTCGCTGACCCGGCTCGAAAATCTTTCGCGCCAGCTCAACGACTATATAGCCAACCTCCAGCAGGATCCCAATCAGCTCGTGCGCGGCAAACAGACGCCGCCGCTCCA
>JBFWIO010000149.1:0-7458 GCA_050255955.1 Victivallaceae bacterium | reverse complement strand
CACCGGCTGACGGTACGCGCTGGATGCGGTCCCCCCGATGTGGAAGGTACGCATGGTCAGCTGGGTCCCGGGCTCACCGATGGACTGAGCGGCGATGATGCCGAGGGCGTCGCCTTCCTTGGCGACACGGTCGCTGGCGAGATTCCGGCCATAGCACTTGACGCAAACTCCGCGATTGGTTTTGCAGGTCAGCGTGGAACGGATCAGCACCTTCTGGATGCCGCGTTTTTCGAGGAGCTGGGTGACTTCGGGAGTGAACTCACAGCCGGCGCCGACGATCAGGCGGCCGTCGTTGAAAGCGGGGTCGCGGATGTCCTGCGCGCTGAAGCGGCCGATTACCCGGTCGCGGAGCGGAAGAATGACTTCGTCGCCCTCGATAATCGGGCTGACCCAGATGCCGTTGCGGGTGCCGCAGTCTTCTTCGCGGCAGATCACGTCCTGAGCCACGTCAACCAGACGGCGGGTCATGTAACCCGAGTCGGCGGTCTTGAGCGCGGTGTCGGCGAGACCTTTACGGGCGCCGTGGGTACTGATGAAGTATTCGAGCACGGTCAGGCCTTCGCGGAAGTTCGAAATGATCGGCCGTTCGATGATGTCGCCGGACGGCTTGGCCATCAGCCCGCGCATGCCGGCGAGCTGCTTGATCTGTTCTTTGCTGCCGCGCGCGCCGGAGTCGAGCATCGCGTAAACCGGGTTGATGTCGCCTTTGCGCGAAGCCGCTTCAAGCCGCTCGATCAGTTCTTTGGAAACTTCGTTGGCGGTCTGGGTCCAGATGTCGATGACCTTGTTGTGACGTTCGCCGTCGGTCAGGATCCCGTTGTTGAACTGATCGACCACGCGATTGATTTCGCCGCGGGCGATGGTGATCAACTCTTCCTTTTTCTCCGGCACGTGCAAGTCGGACACCGAAATCGAGAGTCCGGCCAGCGTGGCGTGCTTGTAACCGAGCGCCTTGAGGTCGTCGAGGAGCTTGATGGTGGCTTCATGACCGGCCACCTGATAGGAGGCGCTGATCAGACCGCCGAGTTCCTTTTTCTTGGCGACGCGGTTGAAGAAACCGAGACGCTTGTCCCAGATTTCATTGAAGATACAACGGCCGGGCGAGGTCAGGATGTACTTGGAATCCTTGTCGCCGTAGACCGTGCTGGAGCCGCGGTCGGGATTCGGAATACGGACCGCGTCGTGGATCTTGAGGAAGCCGCAGGCCTGGGCGAAGAAGACTTCAAAGGTGTCTTTGTAGAGCTTCGCTTTTTCCTTGTTGCGCGGTTCGTACGTCAGATAGTACGCACCGAGCGTAATGTCCTGGGTCGGCGACACGATCGGCTTGCCGTTGGCCGGCGAGAAGATGTTGTTCGGCGACAGCATCAGGAGCTTGGTTTCCATCTGCGCTTCGTTGGACAGCGGCACATGGACCGCCATCTGGTCGCCGTCGAAGTCGGCGTTGTACGCGGTACAGACCAGCGGGTGGACGCGGAGCGCGGAACCCTCGATCAGCACCGGGTCAAAAGCCTGGATACTCAAACGGTGCAAAGTCGGCGCGCGGTTGAGCATGATCGGGTGCCCCTTGGTCACTTCTTCGAGGATGTCCCAGACCACGGGTTCGCCGCGCTCGATCATCTTTTTGGCCCCGCGCACGGTGTGGGCGTAATTGCGGCCCTTGAGGTGGCGGATGATGAACGGTTCAAAGAGGATCAGCGCCATTTTCTTGGGCAGACCGCACTGCCAGATCTTGAGCTCCGGACCGACGACGATGACCGAACGGCCGGAGTAGTCTACGCGTTTGCCCAGCAGGTTCTGGCGGAACCGGCCCTGTTTGCCCTTGAGCATGTCGCTCAGTGATTTCAGCGCGCGGTTGCCGGCGCCGGTGACCGAGCGGCCGTGGCGGCCGTTGTCGAGCAGGGCATCGACCGCTTCCTGAAGCATCCGCTTTTCGTTGCGGATGATCACTTCGGGGGTGCGCAATTGCAGCAGGTTCTTCAACCGGTTGTTGCGGTTGATCACCCGGCGGTAGAGATCGTTGAGGTCGGAGGTGGCGAAACGGCCGCCTTCGAGCGGAACCAGCGGACGCAGATCCGGCGGAATCACCGGCAGCACCGAAAGCAGCATCCACTCCGGCCGCGAATTGCTGGCCATGAAGCCCTCGACCAGACGCAGACGCTTGGCAAGCTTCTTGCGGATCGCTTTGTTCTTGGTGTTTTCGAGGCTTGCTTCGAGCTCGACTTTGAGACTCGGCATGTCGATGATTTCCAAGAGCGACTTGAGCGCCGGAGCACCCATGTCGGCGGCGAAGGCATCGCCGTAGGCTTCACGCGCCTGACGGTAATCGATGTCGTTCATCACCTGACCGAGTTTAAGCGGGGTGTCGCCAGGATCGGTGACCACGTACTCTTCGTAGTAGATCACTTTTTCGAGCGATTTGGCGGTCATATCGAGCATCAGGCCGATGCGGCTCGGCATACACTTGAAAAACCAGATGTGCGAAACCGGCACCGCCAGCTCAATGTGGGCCATCCGCTCGCGGCGGACTTTGGCCTGGGTCACTTCGACGCCGCAGCGGTCGCAAACGATACCTTTGTGCTTGACGCGCTTGTATTTGCCGCAGTTGCACTCCCAGTCGCGGGTCGGTCCGAAGATGCGTTCGCAGAAGAGGCCGCCTTTTTCCGGCTTGAAACTGCGGTAATTGATGGTCTCGGGGTTTTTCACCTCGCCATGCGACCACGAACGGATCACCTCCGGCGACGCGACGTTGATCGAGACGGCTCCGAACGAAGTCGCGGCAGTTTTGCCGAGCAACTCCCGATAGGCATGATTATTGTCAATCACGGTAAAATCCTCCGTTACTGATTATCCACAGATTTCTTGACGGTGCGGATGTCCAGCCCGAGGCTCTGCATTTCCTTGAGCAACACGTTGAACGACTCCGGCCGGCCGGCTTCCAGAATATTCTGGCCTTTGACGATCGACTCATAAATCCGCGCCCGTCCGGTCACATCGTCGGATTTGACGGTAAGCATTTCCTGCAGATTGTAGGCGGCGCCATAGGCTTCCAGCGCCCAGACTTCCATTTCCCCGAAACGCTGACCGCCGTGCTGCGCCTTGCCCCCGAGCGGCTGCTGGGTGACCAGCGAGTAGGGGCCGACGGCGCGGGCGTGAATCTTGTTGGCGACCAGGTGGTCGAGCTTGAGCATGTAGATCTGGCCGACCATCACCCGCTGGTCGAAGCGGTCGCCGGTACGCCCGTCGAAGAGATCGGCCTTGCCGTCGTAGACGTATTCACCGTTCTCGCCGCGGCGGAAGCCCCAGTGATAGTTGACGCCTTCCTTTTTGGCATGGACGTCGTTGGCCTTATCCATCAGTTCGATGATTTCGGCTTCGTGAATCCCGTCAAAGACCGGGGTGGCGACCTTGATGCCGAGCATCTTGGCGGCCCAGCCGAGGTGGGTTTCCAGAACCTGGCCGATGTTCATGCGGCTCGGCACGCCGAGCGGATTGAGCACCAGATCGACCGGGGAGCCGTCGGCCAGGAAAGGCATATCCTCGATCGGCACGATCTTGGAGACGATACCCTTGTTCCCGTGACGGCCGGCCATCTTGTCGCCGACCTGAATCTTGCGTTTGCAGCCGACGTAAACCTTGACCCGCTTGATCACGCCGAGATCGATGCTTTCGCCGACTTCGAGGCTCTGGGCGGAGCGTTCACGCTCGCGTTCATTTTCCTCAAACTGCGGGACAAAAGCGGCGATGGTTTCGGCGATCCGGGTTTTCAGTTCGCAATCTTCCATCGACCAGTTGGCATAACGGGCCGCGAGTTTCTGGATCGAACTCTTGGTCACCTTGCGGTTCTGACTGATCAGCACGGCCTCTTCTTCGACGCCGGTGTCGAGCACCGGGTGCGGCAATTTGATGCCGAGCATGAAGTCGGACAGCCGGTTGGTCAGGTCATCGACCAGCCCGTTGTGAATTTCGCGGTAGTTGTCCTTGAGCAATTTGGCCTGCCGGCGGGCTTCGGTCTTGGTGAGACTGGGCCGGTTCGGATCCTTGGCGTACTCGATCCGGATGTCCATCACAATGCCGCCCTTGCCGCTGGAGACGACCAGACTGGAATCCTTGACGTCGGCGGCCTTTTCACCGAAAATCGCGCGCAGCAGCCGTTCTTCCGGGGCCAGCTCGGTTTCGCTCTTGGGCGTGATTTTGCCGACCAGGATGTCGCCGGGTTTGACTTCGGCGCCTTCGCAGATCACGCCGCGCGAATCGAGGTTGCGCAGCGCATCTTCGCTGACGTTCGGGATGTCGCGGGTGATTTCTTCCGGCCCGAGCTTGGTTTCCCGGCTGGTGATTTCGAATTCGTCGATATGGATGCTGGTGTAGACGTCTTCTTTGACCAGACGCTCGCTGACCACAATCGCGTCCTCGAAGTTGTACCCGCACCACGGCATGAAGGCGACCAGCACGTTGCGGCCGAGCGCGAGCTCGCCCTTCTCGGTCGATGCGCCGTCGGCGAGAACATCGCCGGCCTTGATGACCTGTCCGCGTCTGATCACCGGCTTCTGGTTCATACAGGTGCCGGCGTTGCTGCGGAGAAACTTGTTGAGTTTGTAAATCTGCACCTTGGACGGCTCGGCGGTTTCCGCGGGAAGCTTGCCGTCGACGGTGATGATGATGGACCGCGAAGTAACTTCAGCGGCGATCCCGTCGGCCTTGGCGACCAGCACGGCGCGGGAGTCGCGGGCGATCCGCTCCTCGAGGCCGGTGCCGACCAGCGGCGAATCGGTCATCAACAGCGGCACCGCCTGGCGCTGCATGTTGGCGCCCATCAGCGCGCGGTTGGCGTCGTCGTGTTCGAGGAAGGGGACGATGCCGGCGGCGGCGCTGACCAGCTGCTTCGGCGAAACGTCCATGTACTGGACGGTTTCACGCGGACGCTCGCCGGATTCGCCGTAGTGACGGGTCATCACGGTATCGCGGACGAAACGGTTGTTTTCATCAAGCAAGGCATTGGCCTGGGCGATCACGAACTGTTCTTCGCGGTCGGCGGTCAGGAAATCGATCTGGTCGGTGACCTGACCGTCCACCACCCGGCGGTACGGCGTTTCGAGGAAGCCGTAGCGGTCGATCACCGCGTAAAGCGAAAGCGACGAAATCAGACCGATGTTCGGTCCTTCCGGGGTTTCGATCGGGCAGATCCGGCCGTAGTGGCTGGAGTGAACGTCGCGGACTTCGAAGCCGGCGCGGTCGCGGCTCAAACCGCCCGGCCCGAGGGCGCTCAAGCGGCGCTTGTTGGTCAATTCGCTCAACGGATTGGTCTGATCCATGAACTGCGACAGCTGGCTGCGGGCGAAGAAGTCGCGGATCACCCCGGCGAAAGCCTTGGGATTGATCAGCTTGCTGGGCAGGATGGAAATTTCTTCGTTGCTGTTGATCAAAGTCATGCGCTCGCGGATCACGCGCTCGGTGCGGAGCAGACCCGCGCGGCACTGATTCTGGAGCAGTTCGCCGACGGTACGAACGCGGCGGCTGCCGAGGTGGTCGATATCATCCACCTGGCCGCCGGTGTGGCGCAGCCGGATAAGTTCCTTTGTCGCCGCCATCAGGTCTTCGGGACGAAGAATGCGGTCGGTGATCGTGGGATCGAGCTTGAGGTGCTCATTGAGCTTGTAACGGCCCACCGCGCCGAGGTCGTAACGGCGGTTGTCAAAAAACAGACGCTTGATCAGCTGTTCGGCGTTCTTGACGTTCGGCGGGTCGCCGGGACGCATGCGGCGGTAGATTTCCTTGAGCGCTTCTTCCTGATTGCGCGACGGATCCTTGCGGAGACAGCCGATGATGTAATGGTCACCGTCGGCGACGTAAGCGAGCTCGACGCTCTTGACTTCGTTTTCCTGAAGTTTCTTGAGGTCGTTCTCAGTAAGCTGGGTGAGCTCATTGACCAGCAGCACGTCGTCGTCGGAAGTGATGTCGTCAACGGTGTAGTACCCGGTCAGGTCCTTGAGCTTGAGGAGGCTCGAAACCGCGTGCGACTTGACTTCGTAGATATTCGACAGGATATCCCGGTTGGTCTCATACCCGATCGCCCGCAAAAAGGTGGTGATGTAAAACTTGCGGCGGCGGCGGCGGCGGTCGAGATAAATATAGATATAGTCGTTGATGTCGAACTGGACGTCCATCCAGGATCCGCGGTCCGGAATCACCCGGTACGAATAGAGAGTGCGGCCCGAAGTATGGCGGGACTTTTCAAAACAGATTCCCGGCGAACGGTGAAGCTGGCTGATGATCACCCGTTCGGCGCCGTTGATTACAAAGGTGCCCGCTTCGGTCATCAGCGGGAGGTCGCCCATGTAGACGCGCTCGGGAATTTCGGTGCCGTTGTGGCGCAAAACGAAGTCAACATAGAGCGGCGCGTCAAAAATACGGCCGTCCTTGATGCAGTCCACCACTTCGTATTTGGCATCGCCGATCGCGTACCCGGCGTACTCGACGACGATCTGCTTGTCGAAATTCTCAATCGGGAAAATTTCGTTGAAAACTTCATTGAGCCCCTGGTTCAGACGCTCGGGCTGCGGGATTTCCCGCTGCAGGAAGTCCCGGTACGAGTCGAGCTGAAGCCCGATCAGGTCGGGGATCGCCAGCACGTCTTTGAGTTTGCCGAAATTGATACGATCGCTCATAACTCACCATTCTTATGTTAGAGTTGTCAATTCATCGAATATGCAAACCGCCTCAGGCGGCGGAAAAACTGCGAAAATCCAAAAAAAACCGAAAAAAAACAACCGCCGGGCCGAAAAATCACACCCCCGGCAACGGAAAAGCCCCGAACTCAAAAAAGCGCCGGAAATGGCTGCTTTTGATTCGGAGCTGCCGAGCCGGCCGGAGCAAAAAACCACACTCCGATCGGTCCGGACTTTGGTCGGGACACGAAACAACGGCGGAAGGCGAAAATCGACCTTCCGACCGTTGTCTGCAAGTACAAAGTTACTTGACTTCGACCTGGGCGCCGGCTCCTTCGAGCTGGGCCTTGATCTTGGCCGCGTCGTCCTTGGAGACGCCTTCCTTGACCGCTTTGGGGGCGGCTTCGACCAGGTCTTTGGCTTCTTTGAGGCCGAGACCGGTGATGGCGCGGACTTCCTTGATGACGGCGACTTTGTTTTCGCCGAAGGACTTGAGAATGACTTCGAATTCGGTCTTTTCTTCGACCGCTTCGGCGGCCACGGGGCCGGCGGCGGCGACGGCGACCGGGGCGGCCGCGCTGACGCCGAGACGTTCTTCAAGCGCTTTGACCAGTTTGGAAAGTTCCAGAACGGTCAAGTTCTCGACGTAGGAGATGAATTCTTCCATTTTCGCTTCGTTGGACATGATTGGATGTCTCCGTATTTAGAGTTGAATTACTGTTGTTCGAGTTTCTCTTTGTAGGCATTGACCAGGTACGCCAAATTGCGCGACGGTCCCTGAAGGACGCCGAGC
>JBFWIO010000148.1:0-7469 GCA_050255955.1 Victivallaceae bacterium | reverse complement strand
TTCGGCCGGGTTTACTTTGACCTCACGCTGAACCGCGGCCGGGTCTACCGGCTCAGTTGCGAGCGCATGACCGAACACGGCGCGCTGGCGAAACTGCTGGTGATCTTCAAGGGCGACGACAATAAATGGCGCGAAAACACCCGGCTCTCCAACTTTGAGCCGCTGGTCAACGGCGAATGGAGCAAAGCGGTGATGACCTTTGAAGTTCCCGCCGACGTCAAAGAGACCCGGATCGACTTCCGGCTTGACTCCTACGGAGTGGTCGAGGTCAGGAACATGGAGCTCCGGGAGCTGTCACCCGAGGCCGCCGACGCGTGGCGCAAGGAAGTCGCGGTCAAGCCTTTCCAGCCCGGGAGCGAAGGGGACTACGCTCTCACCCCCGGCGCGTACTATCGCATCACTTTTCACGGCACTCCGGCCGCAGGGCAAGCCGAGGGCAGACTACGGCTCGACTTTCACTCGCCCGAGAAAGATTTTGTCCGCGACGGGTCGATCACCTTTTTCTGCCGCGACCCCAAAGGGCGGGAGGTGAGCGAAATCATCGTTGCCGCCGACAACGTTGACGGCGTCCGGGTGAGAAGCGAAAACGCGGTGATCGGAAACCTCAAATTCACCGAAGTCAAGCCCTGACCCCAGCGGTCAGGACTGGAAAAATCCGTCGGCGGCCGCGTCTTCGAGGCGGTGTTTGCGGGCGAGAAACCCGGTGTGGTTTTTGTGCCACGGCATCGACCACGCGCATTCGGCAAAGGCGGCGAGACGGGGCGTGATTTTCTGCATCAGCCGCCGTTCGGGGACGCGTTCGGTCCAGAGGCAGGCCTCGACCCCGGCGAACTGGCCCGGCCGGGGATCGGCCCACCCGTCGAAGGGGGCCGAATTGTAGACATCCTCTTCGCTCAGATTGATCATCCAGTCCCAGTGCGGCTCGTCGGCATTCTGCTGGTAGTCAAAGTAGAAATTGCGGTGGATCGAGTAAACCATCGGATTGCCGGCGGCAAAGGTGTGGAGCGAATCCTCGATCGTCTGCCACGCCTGAACCAGCGTTCCGGCCGGAAAGAGCGAAGAGGTGCACCAGGTCATCGGAGTGCGCCCGAGCGAGGTGACAAAGTTGCACATCTCGGCCATGAATTCGGCTTCAAGGTCGCGCATGGAATTGGTTTTCAGCTTCTTGAGCGCGGCCCGGCAGCGGGGGCACTGATCCCAGTTGGCGGTGGCGGCTTCGTCGCCGCCGAGGTGGATGTAGCGGCTCTCCGGAAAGAGCGCGACGAATTCGGCGATCCGTTTTTTGAGGAAAGCGCGAGTCTCTTTGGAGCCGAGGCAGTATTCCCGGGCCGGGGCTTTGGCATTGGGACAGGCGAGTTCGGGGTGGAGCTCAAGCAGACCAGTGGAGTGGCCCGGCATGTCGAGCTCGGGAATCACTTCGATGAAGAGGCTTTTGGCATAGGCGACGACTTCGGCGATGTCGGCCGCGGAGTAGTTGCCGGCTTCGAGCGAAGCGAAGCCATTGAGTTCGGGCGCTCCGGCGCTGGGCACGCGGTAACTTTGATTGTCGGTGAGATGCCAGTGAAAAACATTGAGCCGGTAGTGGGCCATCAGCCGCAGCAGGCGTTTGATCGCCGCCACGCTCTGAAAGTGGCGGGCTGAGTCGAGCATGAAACCGCGGTAGCCGAACCGGGGATGATCTTCAACCGTTCCGCAGTCAAGCGCCATCGGCTCGGCGTCGCCGGCCATCGCCGCGTTGAGCATCTGGCTCAGTGCGCAAAAACCGTAAAAAGCCCCGGCGCCGTCGGCGGCGGCGACTTCAATTCCGGTTTCCCCGACCACAAGTCGGTAAGCCTCCGGCGCGAGGGACTTGTCAACGACAAAAGCAATATCACCCGCCGACGCGGCCTTTTTGAGCGGCAGTTTGACATAGCTTGCCAATTCGGCGAAATGCGGTTTGAGGAAAGCAAATTTGGCGGCAAGCGACAGCGTCCGGAGCCGGGCGGCGGGCAATTTGCCGCCGCCTTTGACCGGCGTTGCCGCAAAGGGGTGCGGAATCAGGCAGTCGAGCGTGCTGGAAGCGATGAATTGGAACATGATGACCCCCGTTTAGAGATTAAAAAGCCGCCGGAAGTTGCCGGAAAAGACGGCGACCCGTTCGGACTCGCTGAGTTTTTCATTGAGAATCGCGCCGACGTTCATCGCCGCGTTGCAGATGGGGAAATCGCTGCCGAAAAGGAAGCGGTCGCACCCCGCCCGGTCGATCCCGTAGCGAAGCATGTTGTAGCGAAAAAGACCGGTGCCGGAGAGATCCAAATACGCGTTGGAGAAGGTCTCAAGCAATTCGAGTTTGGCGAAATACTCGTCGCGGTCGCCGGGATGGGCGATGATCACCGTGAGTTTCGGAAAGGCCTTCAACACCGCCGCCATATCGTCAACGGCGGTGGGGTGGATGCTGAGCACCATGCCGAATTCTTCGGCCAGCGCCAAAGCGTCGCGGCAGCCGGGGTCGTCGTAACGCGTCCAGCCGGAGAGATAAGGCACCAGTTCGCCGATCAGCCGGACGCCGCGGCGATGGGCGGCTTCAACTTCGGTGCAGGACTCGCGCGGAAACGCGGGATGGATCTGAATACCGGGGTGGAACCCCTCGCCCGCGACCGTCAGCGACTCGGCGTTGGCGGCGCGGACCGGGTCAAAAGCCGATCCGTCGCCGCGCCGGATCACGTCGCCCGCCGAGCGGCTGATCCCGGCACGGCGGAGTTCGGCAAAGAACTCTTCACGGGTCACCGGCGCGCCGTACCAGGCAAAATTGTCGGCAGGATCGTTGAAAGGATGGATGTGAACGTCGAAAATTTCGTAATCCGGCGCCATATCCCATCCCGGCAAAGTGGTCATGTCCGGTTTCATTTGCTCCGCAGCGGCCGTTTGGTCCATTCCTCAAAGTTGCGGCGGAAGCCGGTTTCAAATTCCGGCACCACCAGTGCGCCGTCGCTCTCGCGACGGTAAAAACGGCCGGACTCCAGCGTTTCGATCGGAAACCGGCGGTGGAATTCAGTAATGCACCCGGTGTGGGCGCGGGCCATCGAGAGCGTGCAGACCGTGGTCTCAAGTCCGTTGAAACGATCGACCATATCGGCATAAAGTTTCCCGAACGGCGTCGCCATCGGGTATTCGGCGAGCAACTGCCCCGCCGCGTCGTAGTGACGCCAGGAGCCCTCGATATCCCACTCGATCATCCCTTTTTCGCCGAGCACCCGGATGGTCTGCGCGGTCGGCTGATCGACGGTGTGCGAAAATGCGCCCCGGATCGGAATCCCGGCCGAGGTGACCAGTTGAAACTCGCAACTGTCGAAGCTCTCAATGTCGCGGGCGCGGTAAAGCCGGGCTTGGCACCCGGTGACGTCGGCCATCCGGGCGAATTCGGCGCCGCCGAAGAACAACGCGATGTTGAGGTAGTGGGCAAAGGCGTTGTTGACCGGCGAGTCAAAGACTTCGGTGCCGGCGCCGTCGCGGAGCTTCCCGGCCCAGCGGTTGCGCTGATAATAAGCGTCGCCGCGGGCGGCGAGGCCGATCACCCCGATCCGCTCGATTTTGCCGAGTTCGCCCGCGAGCAAAAGCCGCTTCATGGCCTGGATTTCGAGGCTGTAAATATGCTGGAACCCGACCGCCACAAAGAGCGGGGCGGCGGCCTTTTCGGCGGCGATCATGCGGTCGATTGCGTCGGTGTTGGGCGCGGCGGGTTTCTCGACCAGCACGTTGCAGCCGTGTTTGAGCGCTTCGACGGTCAATGGCTCGTGCGAGCCGATCCCGGTCGGAATTGAAATCAGATCGAGAACATCGCCCGTCTCGCGGTACATCGAAGCACTGTCGGGAAACACCCGGCAACCGAGTTCGGCGAGCTGCTTCAAGGTATCCGGCACTTCTTCCGGGTTGATTACCACTGCGGCGGCGAGTTTCGCCCGGCCCGCTTTGACTTGATTGAGCCACCCTTCAAGATGGGCGGCTCCGTAACCGCTGACCCCGATGAGGCCGACATTGACTTGTTGCATAAATGTTGTTCCCGCTATCCCCGCGAGGGGTCTGTAATCCTGTTTTTCAGTCTAATCGCATTCACTCGAAAGGAGTTGCGCTTATTCGATCAAGATAAGTTTTAAAGTATCACGCAAGAGCATGATTTGCAAGAAAGCAAAGAGCATTACCGGCAAAAAAAGCCGATAAAAACCGGCGCCGTACCGCCCGAGTAGATACCCTCCGCCGACCAGCAGCACCGGCGTATAAAGCGCGGCCAGCCGCCCGAATTCGCCGCGCGCGCTCCCGGAGAAAATCAGAAAGAGCCAGATCAGCGCCGCCGCCAGCAGCGGCGGATAGGCGAAGTGACGACGACGCAACCCGAAAACGCCGAAGATCAGAAGCGAAGCCGGAACTCCGCAGAAAAGCAACGCGTCAAAGGCGTTGAACCCGACCCACGGCCAGTAGCTCCTTCCGGCGGAGGCACAGAACGCGCGATGATTTTCCCAGCTCTGGAGCGCCGCCGAAACGAGCGGCACCCCGGCAAGGGCGAAAACCGCCAGCACCGCCAATCCCCCTGCCGCGAACCACGGCAGAAGCCGCCGCCGCGACGGCGAACACCCGAAAACAATCGCGGCAAGCAAAATCACCGCCCCCGCGCCGAGCGAAAAACTGGCAAGCAGTCCGAGCGCCACCCCGGTCGCCAGCGCCCAGACCGGCTTGCCGCTGCGCAATCCCGAAACCGCGAAAAACGCCCCGAGCGCAGTCAGAAAAAAGTAGAAAACATCGTAATGCCCGAGGAACAGCAGCGCCGCTCCGGAGCCGAAGAGGACAAAAAGCGCCGCCAACCCCGGCATTTTGATCCGGAGCCGTATCAGCGAAGCGAGGATCAGCACTTTTCCGGCAGTCAATGCGGCGATGAATAAAATCGTCAAATTGAGCGCGGCGCGTTGCGCCACGGGTCGATCCATCGGCGGCAGAAAAACGTGTTCCGCCGCAAGCTCGCGCAAATCGGCGGCGGCACCGGGCAGCAGCGCCGCGCCCATGCCTGACGGCATCACCTTGAGCACGGCGGCGGCGAGGAGCACATTGCCCGGCGGGTGGACGTGACGGTGGAGCGGAATTTCACCGGGGGCCGGAGTCAGCACCCGGCGATTGAAGTTGGCGGAAAGGTCCCCCGGCTTCTCCGCCGTCAGCGCCATTTCGAGGTAGCCGGTGGCGAAGGGGTTGAGAATCGCCACCGCACTCTCGGTCACTCCGGCGCGGCCGTTGTTGAGCAGCGCGAGGTCGGCGACCAGCGAGCAACCGGCGAGCGCCGCAAGCATCCAGAGGAGCTTCGCGCCACGCCGCAAATCCGGCGTCGAATCGAGCCGCCACGCCAGCAGCGCCGCCGCGGCAAAGGCGGCGAGGGCGACGAGACAGTGCTCCAGTCGCCCCGAGGTCACTTCGACTCGCAGCCACTCCCACGCGCCGCGCCGGCCGCCGAGCGGCCAGTCGGTGGCGAGCACCAGCCAGCCGAAAAAAGGCGGCAGCACCAGTCCGGCGACTGCCGCGGATATGAGAATATTGCGTACTTTTCGCTTTTGCATCTTGAAATTCCGTAAGAAGCCGGGATATTATAACGACGTAAACGCACTTTTACAAATCGCGGGCGTTGATTTCGGCGGGTTTTCCGGAGATATTCCGCTCCGGATGGCGCCAAGCCGCAAGCAGACGCCGCGGAGGAGCCGCAACTTTGCCGAGACCGCATTACATCGACTTGCTCGAAGCGCTGCTTCAGGGCTGCCGTCCGGATCGGGACAAGCTGGTGACCTTGCTCGACACCGACGACCCGGAGGAGCTCGCCGCCCTTTTTGACGCCGCGTACAAAATGAAACTCCGCTTTGTCAGCAATATTGTCCGCTTGCGCGGCCTGATCGAAATTTCCAACATCTGTGCCAAAAACTGTCATTACTGCGGCATTCGCGGCAGCAACCGGGTCTTGCACCGCTACACCATGTCCCGCGAAGAAATTCTTTCCGCCGCCAATTTCGCGCTTGAGTGCAATTACGGCTCGGTGGTGCTCCAGGCGGGGGAACGCTGTGACGGGGCGTGGATTGAGTGGATCGCCGATCTGATCCGGGAGATCAAAAAACTTTCGGCAGGCAAACTTGGCATCACCCTTTCGCTCGGCGAACAGACCGCGGCAACCTACCGCCGCTGGTTCGAAGCGGGCGCACACCGCTATTTGCTCCGGATCGAGTCGTCCAATCCCGAGCTTTATGCCAAAATGCACCCCGCCGACCATCTTTTCGCCCGCCGCGAGCAGTGCCTTGAGGACTTGGCCGAAATCGGTTATCAGGTCGGCACCGGGGTGATGACCGGGCTCCCCGGCCAGGACGCCGGGGATCTGGCCGACGATATATTGTTTTTCCGCTACCACGATATCGATATGATCGGCCTCGGCCCTTATATTCCGCACCCCGGAACACCGATGGGCCGCCGCCTCATCGCCCGCTTCGATCCGGCCAAAGCGCTGCGGACCGCGCGCAAAATGATCGCGGTGACGCGACTGGTGCTGCGCGACGTCAACATCGCCTCGACCACCGCGCTGCAGGCGCTCGCCCCCGACGGCCGCGAACAGGGTCTCCTCTCCGGGGCCAATGTGATCATGCCCAACATGAGCCCGACCGCCAACCGCCCCGACTACGAACTCTATGCCAATAAACCCGGCCTCGATGAAAACGCCGGCGAGACACGCCTCAAACTGGAGCGAGCGATCGCCTCAATCGGCGAAAAAATCGGCTACGGCGACTGGGGCGACTCCCCCCACGCGCTCGGGAAAAAAGTTCACCAACCGTAATCGCGCTGTACCCTCCGAAGCCCCGCCTCGCCGTGAGCGTCCCGCTCTTCCGAGGCCGACGGTCGGCCGCTTCGCTTAACTTCGCTCCGGTGGAGCGCGAGCAACCAGCGCTTTTCGCGCGCTGGACGGCGACTCCGTACGACGGAGGGCGGGATTGGCGCTTCGCGCTTTTTTATCCCTCCTCCGCGCCTCCGTGCCTCCGTGCGAAACTTTCTCCCCTCCCAAGCCTGCTTCGCTCAATCGCGCATCGCAATTCGCGTTGCTCTTGCGCTGCTTGTTTCGCTCCCGCAGTGTGGTGCGGGCTCCGCCCGCGTAGGGGGAGCGCTTCGCTTAGCTTCGCTCCGGTGGAGCCGGAGCGACCAGGGGTGTTCGCCCCCTGGACGGCGACTCCGTACGACGGAGGGCGGGATGGCGCTTCGCGCTTTTTTTTTGAGCCTGCGGCGCTTTTTTCTCCCCCCTCCGCGCCTCCGTGCCTCCGTGCGAAACTTTCTCCCCCCTCCCCCGGGGACTCCCTTCGCTCGATGTCGTTCGCCAGTCACTTCGTGACACGGCTGCCGACCTCGCTCCCGGGAGAGAGGTGCGGGCTCCGCCCGCGTAGGGGAGCGCTTCGCTTAGCTTCGATCCGGTGGAGCCGGAGCGA
>JBFWIO010000147.1:0-7504 GCA_050255955.1 Victivallaceae bacterium | reverse complement strand
TTCGCCCTCAAGGAGTGAACGCGAACGCGTGAGGTCGGCGATCTCCTTTTCGAGCGCGGCGGTGCGTTCATCGGCGAGGGTCAGTTTGCGGTTGGCGGTTTCGAGGTTGATCCGCAGCTCGATCAGCTGCTGGCGCTGCTCCTTGAGGGCGAGGTCGGGCTCGTCGGCTTTTTTCTGAAGTTCCTGGGCGCGTTTTTCGAGGAGATTGTATTTCTCCTCGGCGACGCGGCGTTCGCGCATCAGGTTCTCGATTTCGGTGGCGGCGTTTTTGGCGCGTTCGGCCTGTTTGCGCAAGTCCTCGTTTTCGACCAGTGTGCCGAAGAGCTTCTGCTTGTACTGATCGCGCTCGGCTTTGACCTGAGTGTAATCCGAGGGGAGGGCGGCGGTTTCGGCGGCGGCCGGGGCGGCCTTTTCGCTATCCTTGAGCGGCTGCTCCGAACCGGGACGCTGGAGCAGGCGGCGGGCGTTGGCAATCTCTTTTTCGCAAAGTTCGATCCGGGTGGCGATGATCTTCTGGCTCCAGTCGGGGCGGGCGGTCTGGACGTTGCGGAAACTGCGCAAGGCTTCGCGGAAAGACTCCAGCGCTTTGACCTGATCGCCGCGGTCGCGGGCCTGTTCGCCTTTTTCAAAACAGATCGAGCCCTGCCGCCAGTCGTCCCAAGGCGAAAACTCCTCGGCGGCCGCAATGCTCAGCGTAAACCCGAGTAGCAACAGTGCCCAAAACTTATTTTTCATGGTTTTCCTCATCGAAAAAATCGGCAAATTTGTGCTGGTGCTGCGGCCCGATCGAGAAGATCAGCCGGAGATTGCCGTGGTCGTCATAGTTCTCCTCGAACACCGTCCCCTCGGCATGGGCCAGCGCGGCAAGGTCATGCCGCCGGGGCGGCAAAGTCACCCGGAGCAACCGCCGGAGCGTCCCGGCAAACGACCCGATCCGGCGGCAGAGCTCGTCGAGCCCCTCGCCGGTTTGAGTCGAAATATAGGCGCTGTCGGGGAACAGCATCCGGGTCCGGGCGAGAAGCACGCTCTCCGCCTCGCGGTCGATGCGGTCCATTTTGTTGAAGGCAACGATGATGTTTTTGTCTTCGGCTCCGAGTTCGCGGAGTACCGCGAGCGTGGTTTCCCACTGCGCTTCGAGCTGGGAACTGGAAACGTCGAGCAGCAAAATCAGGAAGTCGGCCTGAAGCGCGGCTTCGAGCGTGGATTTGAACGCTTCGACCAGCGTGTGAGGCAGTTTGCGGACGAAGCCGACGGTATCGGTGAGCAGGACGTCCTGCTTGTCCGGCAGCGTTACCTTGCGCGTGGTGGGGTCGAGGGTTGCGAAAAGCTGGTCGGCGACGAAGATCTCCGCCCCCGAGAGTTTGCGCAGCAGCGATGATTTGCCGACGTTGGTGTACCCGACGATGGCGGCGTGGGGAATCGCGCTGCGTTCGCGGCGCTTGCGCTCGGTGGCGCGGCGTTTTTTGAGCGCTTCGAGCTCCTCGGTGAGGATGGTGATCCGGCGCTTGAGGAGCCGCCGGTCGGTTTCGATCTGGGTTTCCCCCTGGCCGCGGGCTCCGGTGACGCCGCCGCGCTGACGCGAAAGGTGGGTCCAGGCGCGGGTCAGGCGCGGCAAGGTGTACTGCATCCGGGCCAGCTCGACCTGAAGCACCGCTTCGCGGGTGGTGGCGCGGGTGGCAAAAATTTCGAGGATGACCTCTTCGCGGTCGATTACGCAGCTTCGGGTCAGCTTTTCCCAGTTGCGCTGCTGCGACGGCGAGAGCGGGGTGTCAAAGATCAGGCAGTCGGCGTCGAGTTCGGCGCGGCGGGCCTCGATCTCCTCGGCTTTGCCGGTGCCGACGTAATATTCGGCGAGCGGAGTTTTGAGGTTGACGACGATGCGGTCGACGATACCGATGCCGAGGTTGGCGACCAGGTCGGCGAGTTCGTCGAGGTGTTCAAAGGCGGCGGCCGCGTCGAGTTCCGGCGGTCGCACCCCGATCAGGATGGCGCGCTCGACGACGCGGCGGTTATCCTTGGCGGTATCGATCATTTGCAAAATGGTATTCTCCGTTGTGTCAGTCGCATAAAGTAGACTCGAAACCTCGCGCGCGCAAGTGACGTAACGAAAAAAAACACCGTGCGGCTGGTAAAATCACGCTTGGACAAGTATATTGTGCGCCGTCCTGGCGAATTTGCGCGAGTGGCGGAATGGCAGACGCCCCGGATTTAGGTTCCGGTGCCGCAAGGCGTGGGGGTTCAAGTCCCCCCTCGCGCACCATCTTTTTTGAACCCGCAGGCAAGTCCGCGCCCGGCTCGCGCTTTCGGCGCCGTTCGCGACTGGCGGCTCCGGCGGATTATTGCTCCGCCGATCCTTCCGGCTTCTCGCGGAGCGGTTGGCGCTCATCATTCGCCACCAGGGTTCCCTTTGCCAGCACTTCGTTGTCCGCCTCGTAACTCTTGCGTGCGCCGCGGTAAAAAATCCCGATCGGAATTTCGTCGCCCCAGCGCAGCGCCAACTCCAGCGCTTTCATTTTGTCACGGCAGTCATGGTCGGCCGGAATCGGCTTCACCCGGTCTTTGTACCATTTGAAGGTATTGACACGGTTGAAACTGACGCACGGCTGGAGGATATCCACCAGCGCCATGCCGCCGCGATGGGCGAATGCCGCCAGCATGGTCTCCTTGAGATGCTCCGGCTCGCCGCTGAAACTTCGCGCCACAAAGGAGCACTCCTCGATAATCGCGATCGCCAATGGATTGATCGGCTGCAATTTTTGCCCGTGAACCTGAATCGGGGTGACGAAGCCGAGGTCCGAGGTCGGCGAGGCCTGACCCTTGGTCAAACCGTAAACCTGATTGTTGTGGACGAATACTTTGATCCCGATGTTGCGCCGCAGGCTGTGGAGAAAGTGGTTGCCGCCTTCGCCGTACATATCGCCGTCGCCGGAAAAAATGGCGACTTCCAGTTCATGATTGGCGATTTTGATTCCCGTCGCCGCCGGCAGCGCCCGGCCGTGCAGGCCGTTGAACACGCTGACCGGGACGTAGTGCGGCAGTTTCGCCGCCTGGCCGATGCCGGAAACCAGCACCAGTTTGCCGGTATCGACCGCCCCGGTCGCCAATACCTCCTGCAAGACCTTGAGAATGGAGTAATTTCCGCAACCCGGGCACCACGAGGGCCGGGTATCCGCATTGGCGACGGCAATCATAATTTCACCTCGCTAAATAAGAATTCCGCCGTAATCGGCAGCCCGTCATAACGGTTGACGCCGGAAATTTCGCGGCTGATGCCGGCCTCCCGCAGCAAAGATCGCAACTGCCCGGTGACATTGCCCTCCACCGCGATCAGGCGCCGCGGCCGTTCCAGCAGCGGCTTCAGCCGGTCGCCCGGCAACGGCCAGAGTTGCGAAAAGTGGATCATCGCCACTTTGTTGCCGCCGTTGCGGTTTACGGTTTCGACGTATTCCCGGCAGGCGCCGTAGGTCGAGCCCCAGCAGAGCAACGCGACTTCGGCATCACCGTCGCCGAAGATTTCCGGCATGATGAAGCAATTCAGGAGTCCGGCATTTTTGCGCAGTCGTTTCTGTTGCTGACGAATCCGTGCGGCGAAGTCTTCGGTGAGGTGTCCGGCTTCATCGTGCTCGTCGCTGTCGGAAACGACCGCGACGCCGCCGCCGGGAATCGCCCGCGGCGAGACTCCGTCCGGACTATCCGCATAACGGACATAGGCCGCCGGCGCATCCCCGGTCAGCGCGCGGTTGACCGGCCGATATTCCGCGTCCGGCATCGCCGAATTGGTTTCGGCATCCTGGAGATACTGATCGGTCAGCATTATCGCCGGAACCTGAAAGCGGTGGGCGGTGACAAGCGCCGTCCGGGTCAGTTCGCCGCACTGTTGATGCGTCCCCGGCGCGTAGACGATACGGAGGAATTCGCCGTGTCCGGCGTTGATCGCGAATTTCAAGTCCTCCTGCGCGGTGCGCGTGGGCATGCCGGTCGCCGGCCCCGGCCGCTGGGCCACCAGAATGAAGATCGGCAGCTCCATCATCCCCGCCAGCGCCAGCCCCTCGGCCATCAACGCGAAGCCGCCGCCGCTGGTTGTGGTCATCGCCGGAACTCCCGCGTACGTCGCGCCGCAGAGCATATTGACGGCGGCGATTTCATCCTCGGCTTGTTCCACCACGATACCGTAGCGGTCGGCCGCCGCCGCCAGGTAGTTCAATGTCGCGGTGCCCGGAGTCATCGGATAAGCGGTGACGAATTTCACTCCCGAAGTTGCGGCGGCCAGACCGATCATCGCCGCGCCGGTCATTACCGTTCCCGGTTCACGGACCGGTTGCGGCGGGTTTGTGCGGGGTGTTAGCGTCAAGCCTTTCTGATATCCGGCGGCGGCGCAGGCGAGGTTTTGAGCGATGATTTGGTCGTGCCCGGCGAATTCCTGCCGCAACTCGTTCTCCAGAATTTCGAGCGGGTAGCCGAGCATGCCCCAGATGGTTCCGGCGGCGACGGTATTTCCCATGATGTCCGCGCCGCCGTTTTGCTTGGCGATCCCGGTGAAGTCGACGGTCAATGTTTGCGGACGGTCTTGTTTGCCGTCAAGCAAAATAACCGCGCCGGGCGCGGTGTGTTCCCGGAGGAGGTCGAGCGCGGTCGAGTTGAGCGCCAGCAGCAGCTCCGGCCGCTCCTTCAATCCGAAGACGGGGTGATCGGCGAAGCGCAGATCGCACCAGTTGAGCCCGCCGCGAATCCGCGACAGGTAGCTTTTGCCGGAGAAGACTTCGAGTCCGGCGGCGGCCGCCGCTCCCACCAGGAGATTTCCGACCGCGACCAGACCCTGGCCGGCCTCTCCCGCAATTCTGAGATTGATGTCCATAACTCCTCCCGCTGAATCACCCCCAGGCAAGCCTGCGGGGTATTGAAGACTTCGTCCGCTCGCGCGGCCGGCCGAAAATTCACTGACGGTGGAAAATGACTTCGCTCAGGGTTCGTTCCAGAATAAACCAAAATCTCCTGACGGTTGCCGGAGTGAGCCTGTCACTACCATAGACCGTCGATCACGGATTGCAAGTCGCGAAAAGACGAAAACGGCAATCGTCACGCTTCGGGCGCCGGGCGTCACGGCCATCGGATCAATCCACCCGGTTGAGGTTTCGGGCTTCGGCGAAGGCGCGGAGATTTTCCCCGGCGATCCGGAGCAGGGCGCCGCGCGCTTCGTCGCCGCTCCAGGCGAGGTGGGGGGTAATGAAGCAGTTCTTTGCCGCAAGCAGCACATTGCCGGGGGAGGGCGGTTCGCCGTCGAGGACGTCGAGGCCCGCTCCGGCGAGGCGGCCCGAGTTGAGCGCTTCGGCCAGCGCCGCTTCGTCGATCAAAGCCCCGCGCGAGGTGTTGATGAGGAACGATCCCGGCTTCATTCGACCGAGGGTGACGGCGTTGATCATTTTCCGCGTTTCCGGCGTCGCCGGGCAGTGGAGTGAAACGATGTCCGAACTTTGGAGCAATTCGTCAAGTTCGAGTTGGCGAATGCCGCTTGCCGGCGGCAAAGGATGGCGCGAGGTTCCGACTACGGTCATGCCGAAAGCCTGACCGATGCGGGCCACGGCGCTTCCGATCCGGCCGCAGCCGATGATTCCGAGGGTCTTGCCGTAGAGCCCGGTCTGCGGCGTCAGCCGGTAGCTGAAGTCTGGCGAGCGGCACCAGTCCCCGGCGGCGACGCTCGCGGCATGGTCGGCGAGGCGGTTGCTCAAGTGGAGGATGTGAGCAAAGGTCAACTGCGCCACCGCTTGCGTCCCATACGCGGGAATATTGGTCACCGCCACGCCGTAACGCCGGGCGGCGGCGAGATCAATCACATCGTATCCGGTGGCGAGGACGCCGATATACCGCAACTCCGGCAGCTTCGCCAGCTCGGTTTCGCCGATTTTGACTTTGTTGACCAGCAGCGCCGCGGCTCCGGCGGCGCGTTCGATGACCGTTTCGGGCGGCGTGCGGTCGTATTTGACCAGTTCGCCCGAGGCGGCGACTGCGCTCCAGTCGTCGCCGTCAAGGGTATAGGCGTCAAGCGCGACAATTTTCATTCCGCGGGCGCTTTCTCACATGGTTAAAAAATGGAATTTCGTTCTGGCATCGGCGGTCAGTGTTTCGATCGTCTTTTCCTCGTCGGCGGAGAAGGCGGTGTTGGCCTGCGATTTGGCAAGCTCGATCACTTGCTCCGGCGAACTCGCGCCGATCAATGCCGAGGTGATCAAAGGCTGATGCAGCAGCCAGGCGATCGCCATCTGCGACAGCGTCTGGCCGCGCGCGGCGGCAAGCTGGTGGAGTTTGCCCAGTTTCGCCTGGATGGCGGGGTCTTCGAGAAATTCTTTGAGCTTGGGCGTTCGCGCCGCCCGCGAATCGGCGGGGATGCCGTCGCGGTAGCGATTGCTCAGGATGCCCTGGGCGAGCGGCGAAAAGACGATCGCGCCGACGCCTTCGTTCTTCATGACTTCAAACGAGCCGTCGGTTTCGGGGCCGCGGGTCAAAAGGTTGTAGCGGAACTGGTTGATCAAACAGGGGGTGCCGAGCTCGCGCAGCATCCGGACCGCATCGGCGAAGCGTTCGGCGTGATAGTTGGAGAGTCCGAGGTAGAGCGCCTTGCCGCTTTTGACGATATCCGCCAGGGCGGCGACGGTTTCTTCGAGCGGGCTCTCGGTATCCTCAATGTGGTGATAAAAGATATCGACATAGTCGAGCTTTAGGCGTTTGAGGCTGGCGTCGCACCCGGCGATCAGGGTTTTGCGCGAGCCGCCGCGGCCGTAGGGGCCCGCGTGCATACCCGATCCGGCCTTGGTCGAAATCACCAGTTCGTCGCGGTGGGCGGCAAGGTCGCGGTGGAAGATGCGGCTGAAATTCTCCTCCGCCGAGCCCGGCGGCGGCCCGTAGAGGTTGGCGAGGTCAAAGTGGGTGATGCCGAGGTCAAATGCGGTATGCACCATCGCCTCGGCGTTGGCGAAGACGTCTACCCCGCCGAAGTTCTGCCAGAGGCCAAGTGAAATCGCGGAGAGTTTAAGCCCGCTGTTCCCGCAGCGGACATAATTCATCCGGCCGTCATACCGGGTGGCTTGAGGTGCGTACATGGCAAAATTCCTTTCGGTTGGAGCTCCGGGCGGAAACCGTATTTGATCGGTCTTGCGCTTCGCAGCAGACAATAATTGTTCATTTCTACAGTAGCACCGGTCGGCGGCGAATTCAAACCGGGAAAGGTAAAGCGGGAACCGCTCCGGCTTCAGCGGGGGATTTCGAAGTTGTGGACTTTGCCGGAACCGATGATCCGCCGGAGCAAACTTGCCAGCAGCGGGACGCGGGGGAAGACAATCAAATGGACGAGTGGCCGCGGCCGGGTGTTCCAGCGCGCCAGATGGGGCGGATTGGAGAAGAGATTGACTTCGTCGTATTCGCCGGAGTCGAAGGCGGCTTTGAGCACCTTGTGCATCAGAAGCGTTCCCGGCGAACAGACCGCGTATGCTTCGTCATAGCCCATTTTGAG
>JBFWIO010000146.1:0-7523 GCA_050255955.1 Victivallaceae bacterium | reverse complement strand
GACACGGCTGCCGACCTCGCTCCCGCAGTGTGGCGTCGGCTCCGCCGACATTGGGGGGAGCGCTTCGCTTAGCTTCGCTCCGGTGGAGCCGGAGCGACCAGCGTTTCGCCGCTGGACCACGCCTCCGTACGACGGAGGGCGGGGTTGGGCGCTTCGCGCTTTTTTTCTTTTTTTTTATTTTTTTTCAGAACAGCGCGGAGAAGTCGGGCGTCGGGCCATTCTCCTCATATACACCCATCTCCACCAGCACCGGCACCCGGCCCAGCTTCCGCACCGCCTCGCGAATCACCTTTTTGGCATCCCGCGCAATCACCGGATCCGCCGGATCCGCCAAATTAAACACCACCCCCGCCAACGCCATATTCCGACGCACCAACGCCTCCAACGCCAATATCGTCTGACTGATCGACCCCAAACGACCCGACGTCACCAGTATCACCGGATACCCCTCCCGCGCCGCATAGTCGATCGTCAACATCTCCCGCGTCAACGGCACCGCCAAGCCCCCCGCACCCTCCAGCAACACCGTGTCATACCGCTTCGACAACTCCACCGTCGCACGCCGGATCTTCTCCAAATCAACTTCCCGCTCCTCCAACTCCGCCGCCAAATGCGGCGACGCCGGAAACTTGAATACCTCAGGCGACGTCAACCCCTCATGATCCTCCGGCAAATACCCGCACGCCATCACCCGGCGATGCACCGCGATATCCTCCGAATACCCCTCGTTGCCCGTCTGCACCAGCTTCTGGGTAATCACCCGCCGACCCTGCTTGGCGAGATAACGCGCAATCATCCCGGTCGCGTAACTCTTGCCGATCCCGGTGTCAATGCCGCTGACGAAGTATACCATTTTCACACCACAATGTTGACCAGTCGCCCGATTACCGCCACGACCTTGCGCACCGGCTTGTCGCCGACGACTTCACGAATGGCCGGATTCTCCAGCGCAAGCCGTTCCATCTCCCTGGCATCCGCATCGACGCTCATCATCATCCGCGCCTTTGGCTTGCCCAGCACCTGAATCAATACCTCAACCTCAGTCACCGCCAGCGCCGCCTCATCCCATACCGGCCACGCCTCGTAAGCGATCGTACCGTGATGGCCAAGCACTTCCCACAACTCCTCGCCCGCATGGGGGGCAAACGGGGCCAGCAATTTCACAAAGGCTTCCGCCGCCTCGCGCGGCAACTCACCCTTGGAACTAAACTCATTGACGAACACCATCAACGCACTGATCGCGGTGTTGAACCCGAAATTCTCAAGGTCGTTCGAAACCTTTTTGATCGCCTGATTCATCACCCGCGCTTCGTCCTTGTCGCACAGCCGGTCAACAATCTTTGACTCCGCAATCAGCCGGTAGGCGCGCTTGAGGAAACGGTGAACACCCTCCACTCCCTGCGTGTTCCACGGCTTGGTCGCCTCCAGCGGGCCCATAAACATCTCGTACATCCGCATGCTGTCGGCGCCGTAGCTGTGAATCACGTCGTCGGGATTGACCACGTTGCGCAGCGACTTCGACATCTTGGCCGGGAACTCGATCAGCTTTTCGCCGGTCTCCTTGCTCACCGGACCATCGGCGGTCAGCTCCACTTTGTCGGTCGGGATCAGAACTCCGCGCGCATCCTTGTAGGACAGCCCGAGAATCATCCCCTGATTGACCAGCTTTTGGAACGGCTCTTTGGTCGAAACCAGACCGAGGTCAAAAAGCACCTTGTGCCAGAACCGCGCATAAAGCAAATGCAACACCGCGTGCTCCGCGCCGCCGACGTACAAGTCCACCGGCATCCAGTACTTTTCCTTGACCGGATCCCACGCTTTTTCCTGATTTTTGGGGTCGATATAGCGCAGATAATACCAGCACGAACCCGCCCACTGCGGCATCGTATTGGTCTCGCGCCGGCCCTTGCGGCCGGTTTTGGGGTCGGTGTAGACCAGCCAGTCTTTGGCCTTTGCCAGCGGCGGTTCGCCGGTCCCGGACGGCTTGTAGTCGTCCATCTCCGGCGGCAGCAGCGGCAGCTCGTCCTCGCCGATCAGCTCGATCGAGCCGTCGTCATAGTGGACGATCGGAAAAGGCTCGCCCCAGTAACGCTGACGGCTGAAAAGCCAGTCGCGCAGCTTGTACTTGACCGCCTCACGACCAAGCCCGCGCGACGCCAGATAAGCCGTCGCCGCCGGTTTCGAGTCATTCACCGTGAGTCCGTCGAGCACCAGTCCGTCGTCGTTGGCAGAGTGGATCAGCCGTCCTTCGCCGGTCCAGCAGGCCTTGCCCGCCAGCACCGCTTCGATGTCGCAATGCTCCGCCGCCGCCTGTTTGGGGTCCGGCGCGATGATGCAGCGGATCGGCAAATTGAACTTGCTCGCGAACTCAAAGTCGCGGGTATCGTGCGCCGGTACCGCCATGATCGCCCCGGTGCCGTAACTGATCAATACATAATCGGCGATCCAGATCGGAATCTTTTCGCCGTTGACCGGGTTGACCGCGTAAGCCCCGGTGAAACAGCCGGTTTTTTCGGTCGCAAGCTCGGTGCGGTCGAGTTCGTTTTTGAGCCCGGCTTCCTCCTGATAACGCTTCACCGCGTCGCGGTTTTCGGGCGTGACCAGCTTCGACACCAGCGGGTGTTCCGGGGCCAGCACCATGTAAGTCGCGCCAAAGAGGGTGTCGGGCCGGGTGGTGTAAACCGTGACGCTTTCGCCGCAATCGGTTTTGAAGACGACTTCGGCTCCCACCGATTTGCCGATCCAGTTGCGCTGCATCTCCTTGATCCCCTCCGACCAGTCGAGCTCGTCGAGGTCGGTCAGCAAGCGTTCGGCATACTCGGTGATCTTGAGCATCCACTGCTTCATCGGCTTGCGGATCACCGGATGGTTGCCGCGTTCGCTGCGGCCGTCGATCACCTCTTCATTGGCGAGCACGGTGCCGAGCGCGGGGCACCAGTTGACCGCGACTTCGTCGAGGTAGGCGAGGCCCTTCTTGTGGAGCTGCATAAAAATCCACTGGGTCCACTTGAAATAACCCGGATCGGTGGTGTTGATCTCGCGTTCCCAGTCGTAGCTGAAGCCGAGCGCCTTGATCTGTTCGCGGAACTTGTCGACGTTCTTTTTGGTGGTGATCGCCGGATGGGTGCCGGTTTCCACCGCGTACTGCTCGGCGGGCAAGCCAAAGGCGTCCCAGCCCATCGGGTGAAGCACGTTGAAGCCCTTCATCCGCTTGTAACGGCACAGAATGTCGGTCGCGGTGTAGCCCTCGGGATGGCCGACGTGGAGCCCGGCGCCGCTCGGATAGGGGAACATGTCAAGCACGTAGTACTTGGGCTTGTCGCTCAGATCCGGCGTCCGGAACGTTTGGTTGCGCTCCCAGTAGTCCTGCCACTTTTTCTCGATGGCGGCGTATTCGTATTCAGCAAACATGGTACTTCCTTATTTCACGGTTTCTTCCGTTTTTTTCCACAGTTTCGAGATGCCCTCGACCACGCTGTCGGCGGCTTTGCCGGCGGTGTCGCCGAGATTCTTGCCCGCGGAGTTGGCGACATCGCCGAGCTGCGAGGCGGTTGCTCCGATCAGTTTCCCGGCGTCGCCGCCAAGCTTGCCGATGCCTTTGAGCAACTCGTTGAAGAATTCGGTGACGGTATCGCCGAGCGGCTTGCCTTCGCCGACATTCTCGATCTGGATATCGGGGAGCGGCACCGCCGGGAGGGTGGCGACGCTGACTTCGACATTGCGGACGCTGAGGATCTTGACCAGAATCTGCTGTTTTTTCTTTTCCGGTGCGGGCGCGGTGGCGGCGGAGTCGTCTTTTTTGGCGCCGCCGGTAAGGCGGGAAACGAATTTGTTGACGTTGGACTCGATCACTCCGAGGTTGCTTTTGAACTGAAGCGACGGCTCGTAGCTTACTGCGACGCCGTCAACGCGAAGTTCCTCAACCCGGATTTTGTCGGACATGAGGCTTGTTGGCTTGACTTCAAAAATCAGTTTCTTGAGCGCAAGCGCATCCTTGTTTGAGAAGCCCTCGGGATTGCCGACGATGAAATTATTGAGTTCGATCCGGCCGCGGAGCAAATGCACCGACACCGATTCGATTTCGACTTTGGTCCCGGTGGCAAGCGGGCCGACGGTGCGGATTGACTTGACGATCACCGCCGACAGAACCGAATTGATGGTCACCGCGACGACGACGGCAATCACCAGCAGAAACAGAAGCACTTTCTGGTAGCGTTTGAGCCGGAACGGCTTTTTCGCCGGAGTCTGATTTGCCGGAGCTTGGGTTTCCGGAGTTGGATTTTCCACGGGCGTGTTTTCCATTTTGCTGTCCTTTCTCAAGGTTGAGACCATGTCTATAACTTACATCGCTTCGCGCTTTTTTACAATAGAGCAGATTGCAAAAGTCTTTGGGAATCAGCTCAACAATTCGGGCGCGTCCGAAGCGGAAAATTGCCGCCGGACGATCTTTTCTAGGGGAACCGTGCCCGCCGGAACCCGGAGCTGGATATAGTGATCGCTCCAGCCGCAGGCGAGGCCGTCGCTGCGCTCCTCTTCAAAAATCACGCCGAAAGGCCCGCGCGCAAGTTCACTCCGGATGAAATTCCGGCGCGCCGTTTCGGCCTCCTGTTTGAGAAGATTGTAGCGCGACTTCACCACCTCGGCGGGAACCCGGCCGGGGAGCTTCGCCGCCGGGGTGCCGGGACGGGGCGAGTAGCTGAATAAATGGGTGTTGGCGAACTCCATGGCGCGAATGAAGCGGCGCGAACTCTCGAAATCCGCGTCGGTCTCGCCCGGAAAACCGACGATGACGTCGCTACCGATCGCGATGCCGGGAATGAGTTTGCGCGCTTCGGCGACAAAGGCGGCGTAGTCGGCGGCCCGGTACTTGCGGTTCATCGCCGTCAGGATGCGGTCGTCGCCGTGCTGGAGCGACAAGTGGAGGAAACGGCAGACCTTGGGCTCGGAGGCCATCACTTCAAGCAAGGCGAGGTTGGCCGGATGGGGCTCGGTCGAGCTTAAACGGATTCGGAAGTCGCCGTCGAATTTGGCAATTTCGCGCACCAGGTCGCCGAGGTTGCGTGCGCCGTCGCGGTAGGTCGCGGTGTTGACCCCGGTCAGCACCAGTTCGGCGAAACCCGCCGCGAGGGAGCGGCGGCAGTCGGCGAGGATTTCGTCGAAGTCGCGCGAGCGCTCCGGGCCCCGGACGTAGGGGACGATGCAGTAGGAGCAGAAATTTTCGCAGCCCTCCTGAATTTTCAGGAAAGCCCGGCTTTTGAAGGGAAAACGCCCGGTGGCGTCTTCGCTGAAGGTTTCCTTGCCGGCGTCAAGACTGTGTTCCCCGGTCAAGCCGATCGCGTCGAAAAACTCATTCAAGTTGCGCTTGGAGGGATTGGGAAGAATCGCATCGACGGCGTCGCTCCACGCCCCCCCCTCGTCCGCGAGTTCGGCGGCGCAACCGGTCAGCACCCGGCGCGCGCCGGGAAAGCGTTTGGCGAGCTGGCGGACCAGCTGGCGGCTCTTGCGCTCCGCTTCGGCGGTGACCGCGCAACTGTTGACGATCAGGAGCTCGACCCGCTCCGGATCGGAAGCCGGATCGACCACCGTATAACCGGCGCGTTCGAGACGGTCGGTCAGCAGCGCGGTGTCCGCCGTATTGAGACGGCAGCCGAGGGTGGTGATAATCGCTTTTTTGTGATTCATGGCAAGTTCCGATCGGTCAAAGCGTGGCAGGGGCCCAGATGGCGGCGAAATCCATTTCAGCGGCGAGCGCGGCCATCACTTCGGCTTCGCGGCGACGCATCCGCCGCCGCGGGCTAGGGGAAAGATCATCCTCGCCGGCGGCGTGGAGAAAGCCGT
The DNA here is from genome assembly GCA_050255955.1 of Victivallaceae bacterium. GTDB lineage: Bacteria > Verrucomicrobiota > Lentisphaeria > Victivallales > Victivallaceae > JAVBUI01. Next base: position 1,685 of record JBFWIO010000146.1, on the reverse strand, counting down.
GCACCACGTAAAGCGCGAGTTCGGCCTCAAACGACGAATCCGGCCGCGCCGCGCCTTCGCGCGCCGCAACTTCGACCCCGATCAGGAGCTCGACCGCGACGTCGCCGGCAAAAACCGCGTCGGGATCGTCGAGATAACTGAAGGTGATCACATCGGTGGTCCCCTCATGCCCGACGAAGTCGGCATTGGCCCGCGCCATCGCCGGGTCGGAAATGAAGCGGACCGACAGCACAAAGTCCCGCTCGGCCGGCAACCCGGCGAGCTCCGCCGCCCGGCGGATCAGCCGGGTCATCGCGCGGCGGTCAACTTTTCGCTTGATTCTGCTTCCCGGCCGCCACGAATAGGTCGTCCTCATCCTCTTTGTCTCCGTCGTTCCGGGGTTTCTCCGGATGATAAGCGATCCGGCCGTGTTTCATGCTCAAAAGGGTGTTGATGAAGCTCTCGCGGACCTTCTCAAGTTCAGCCAGCGTCATGTCGGCGTTGATCAGCTGGCCGTCATGGAAACGCTTGAGAAAAATCGCATCGACCAGCGCCTCGATCCGCGACGCCGACGGCTTGTCGAGCGACCTGCAGGCGGCTTCGCAGGCGTCGGCCAAACTGACAATCGCGGTCTCTTTGCTGAGCGGCGGGGTGCCGTGGTAACGGAATTGCGCTTCAGGGACGGTGTCGCCGCTCTTTTTGCCCTGATCGACCGCCTGGTTGTAAAAGTAGTGGACAAGGTCATTGCCGTGGTGTTGCTCGATGGCGTCGCGCACCACCCGGTTGAGCTTGTACTCGCGGGCAAGCTCAAGGCCCTCGGAAACGTGGTCGCGGATGATCATACTGCTCATCTGCGGGGTCAGCTCGGTGTGCTGGTTGGCCATGTCGAGGTTGTTTTCGGTGAAATACTGCGGTTTGGCGAGCTTGCCGATGTCGTGAAAAAGCGCGCCCGCCTTGGCCTTGAGATAATTGGCCTGGATCGCCCGCGCCGCGTCTTCGGCCAGCGTGGCCACCATCAGGCTGTGAAAAAAGGTGCCCGGGGCTTCGCGCTTCAGCCGTTCCAGCAGCGGATGATTGTAGTCACAGAGCACCATCAGCGACATATTGGTCGAAACGTTGATCACGATTTCGTAGGTGAAGACCATAAGCAGCGCGATAATCGCGGTGGCGAAGCCGTTGGCCAGCGCCAGTCCGGCCGAAACGATCACCAGTTTGGTCACTTCCTGGAACGAGGTCGCCGCGCCGTAGATATTGGAATTCAGCAGCCAGATCAGCGGAAAGACGGTGAACACCGTGCGCAGAAAATACGACCGGTAATTGGTCGCGTTGCGCACCGCCAGCGCCGCCAGCGAACAGATCAGGATCCCCTTGAGCGCGAACTCAAACGACATATCGAGCATCAATGCGGTGATCGAAGCGACGAAAAACCCCGCGCACATCGCCACCCGGAAGCCGAGAAAAGCCGCCATCACCACCGCCACCAGCGCCAGCGGCACCGTGTCCACCAGGAGCGGCCGCGGCAGCGAAGAGCTTTCGCGGGCCATCAGACTGAAGAGTTCGATGCCGCCGTAGTTGCAGACCAGCGAAATCAGCACCACCGAGCCGACGATCCCGATCCGGCGGTTGCTGCTGACCACCTCGGGGTGGATGTGGTACAAATAGAAGCCGGCCAGGATCACCAGCGTGAAACTCCAGAACATGTTGCG
>JBFWIO010000145.1:0-7524 GCA_050255955.1 Victivallaceae bacterium | reverse complement strand
CCGAACACGAGAAGCAGAAAGAGCTGCAGCGAATACCCCCGCGCAAGCTGGGAGTATACCGCGAGCGGAGCCGACAACGCGATCAATGCCATCGTCCACAGCGCGGCGCGGCGGCGGCGGCTGACGAGCCATGCGAGATACCCTGCCGCCGGAATCGCCAGCACCCCGGCAAGCCAGGCGGCGAGCCGGATCGTTACGCTGTTTTCGCCGATCGCGGTGAGCTTGACCAGCAGTGAATTGAGCGGGTGATTGTTGGGCAGACTCAAATCGGAAAAGATCGTTCCGATGCTTTTTGACGCATAAAATTCAAGCGTCCAGATTTCGTCGTATTGGAGCGAGCCCCCCAGTGAAGTCAAACGCAACGCGAGGCCGCCGAGCGTGATCAGGACGGCCAGGCCGAAAAAGTGTTTGCTGCGGAAACTTGTCATGATGACCATACAATGCCACGTCCTGCTCATTTTTTCCAGTACAAAACTGCAAAAAAACTTGATTTTGAGGCATTTTGGCGGTATATTCCCGGTGACAGAACAGGAGAGACGACAGCACCAGTCCTTTCGGCCGCCCGAAAGGTCTGTTACTCCGTCTGAGCGGGAGCGATCTCGGGACATACCGCTTCGGGTATCCCTCAATCTACCCGCTCATGCGGAAAACATCCGCTTTCGGATCGTTCCGAAATTATTTTTGCAATCGTCTCAGGAGATAACCGAAAATGACTTTTATTGAAAAACTCAAGCTGGCGTGGCGAAACAACAACTCGATGGTCTGTGTCGGACTCGATCCCGACCGCGACAAACTGCCGGAAGTGCTGCGCGGCGAGAAATACCCGATTTTCGCCTTCAACCGGGCGATCGTCGACGCCACGCGCGACAGCGTCTGCGCCTACAAGCCGCAGTCGGCCTACTACGCCGGGCAGGACGCCGACGACGAGCTGGCGATGACCATCGATTATATCCTCGAAAGTTGCCCGCAGGTGCCGGTGATTCTCGACGTCAAGCGCGGCGACATCGGCCCGACCGCCCAGATGTATGCGCTGGAGGCTTTCAGCCGCTACCGTGCAGATGCGGTGACGCTCAATCCCTACATGGGCTTTGACACGTTGAAGCCTTTCCTCGATCATGCCGACAAGGGGGTTTTCATCCTCTGCCGGACCTCGAACCCCAGCTCCGGCGACTTGCAGAACCTGGTCGCCGACGGCAAAATGATCTACGAACACGTGGCGATGCTCGCCGAAAGCAAATGGAATTACCACCGCAACGCCGGCCTGGTGGTCGGCGCGACTTATCCCGAAGAGCTCAAAAAGGTGCGCGAATACTGCCCCTCGATGCCGCTTCTGGTGCCCGGCGTGGGCGCCCAGGGCGGCGACGTCGAGGCGGTCATCCGCAACGGTCTTGACGGCGAAGGCTTCGGTCTCGTCATCAACTCTTCGCGCGGGATTATTTACGCCTCCAAAAACGCCGACTTCGCCGAGGCGGCGGGGCGGGCTTCACGCGAACTGCGCGATCAAATCAATTCATTCCGTCCGACCGCCGGACGCTGAGAGGGAAACACCATGCCGGGCACAAGCAAAATCAGAACCGTGGAAACCCGCCTGCCGGTGGTCGCCATCGTCGGCCGGCCCAATGTCGGCAAATCATCGCTATTCAACGTGATCATCGGGCGGCGGCTGTCGATTGTCCATGAACAGAGCGGGGTCACCCGCGACCGGGTGATGGCTCCTGCTTCGCACAACCGGCGTCATTTTCAGTTGATCGACACCGGCGGTCTGGGCACGATGATCGGCGAGAGCCGCAACGTCGATGTCTGGGACAAGCGCATCGCCGAACAGGTTGAGGCCGCGGTCGAGGGGGCCGACGTGCTGGTGCTGGTCGGCAACGTGCAGGACGGCCTCCATAATCTCGACGAAGAGGTCGCCCGGCGGCTCCGCAACATCGGCAAACCGGTGGTGGTGGTCGCCAACAAGTGCGACAACCCGTCGCTGACAATCGAGTCGGGTGAATTCAGCCGTCTCGGGTACGACGATGTTTTTGCCGTTTCGTGCATGCACAAGAGCGGGATAATGCCGTTGCTCGACCGGGTGGTGAAGCTGTTGCCGCGCCAGCAGACGCCGGAAGCGGCCGAAGTTGACGGGAGCGAAGATGACGAAGTTGCCGCGCCGTCCGCATTCAAAATCGCGGTGGTGGGCCGGCCCAATGTCGGCAAGTCATCGCTGGTCAATGCTTTGCTCGGCGAAGAGCGGGTTATCGTCAGCGATATTGCCGGGACCACCCGGGATGCGATCGACATTGATTTTCTGTTTGAATACCGCGGCGAGGAGCGTCCGGCGGTGCTGGTCGATACCGCCGGATTGCGCCGGCGCGGCAAGGTCGATACGGTGGTCGAGTATTTCAGCGCGATGCGGGCCCAGTCGGCGATCGAGCGGGCCAATCTGGTGCTGTTCGTGGTGGAGGCGAGCCCGGACGGGGTGACCAGCCAGGACAAGCATATCGCCGCGATGATCGAAAAGGCCGGGCGGGGCTGCGTGATCGTGGCCAACAAGTTCGACTTGCAGCGGGAGGATCACAAGCGCGAGGAGCTGGAGAAGGAGTTGCGCTACACGCTGCCGGGGATGAGTTTCGCGCCGGTGGTGTTTGTCAGCGCCAAAGACCGCTACAATCTGGGCGCGCTGCTGGACCAGGCGGCGCAGGTGCTCGAACAGACCGAAATCAAAATTCCGACCGGGGTGCTGAACCGGGTGCTCGGTGACGCGATGGAGCGGCGGACCCCGCCGGTGGTGGGGCCGTCGCCGCTCAAGATGTACTACGCGTCGATGGTGGGGATGGTGCCGCCGAAGTTTTTGCTGTTCGTCAACAATCCGGATTACTGTGCGGCGAACTATCTGACCTACCTCAAGAATTCGTTGCGCGCGGCGTTTGACCTGACCGGGCTCCCGATCGTGGTGGAGTTGCGGGCGAGGCCGAAGAAGGTCGAGTCGTTCCACTCGCCGGAGCGGAGCCGGAAACCGGCGAGGCCGCGCAAGAAGTAGCTCGGGAACCGTGCCCCAAGTGCCCCGTCTCAAGGGCCGTGCCCTTGCGCAGAGTCAAGAGGGCGCGGAGCCCTCTTGTGGAGTGTGAGGTGAACCCTCACCGTTCCCGCTCCGGGCGGGCGCACTGCGCCTTTGCTTTTCACCGCTCCGCTGTCGCGGGTGGCCAAGGGCGGCGCCCAACGTAATTCGCCCGGGCCGAGCGGAGGCCGCGCCAGCGTCCGGAGCGACCGGCCGCGCCAGCGCCCGAACTTGGCTTCTTGAATTTTGCATTCTCAGGTGTTTTGAACGCAAAGCACGCGCAATATAAGGAGCGCCATCACCATGCCCAATTGTCCGCACTGCAAGATCGAACTGCCCGAGCAGGACTTCAACGTCGCCACCGACAAGGCCTACTGCCGGCTATGTAAAAAGACTTTCACATTCAATGAAGCGGTGACCGCTCCCGGCCGGAAGTTCAATCCCGGATCACCGCCCGCGCACGTCACGGTCGTCGACCGCGGCGACGGCGCGGTGTTGAGCTACCGCAAAATTCCTTGGTTCGTCTTTCTCGTGATCCCATTTGCCGCAATCTGGGTCGGGGTGATGACGACGGTGATTGCGAAGGAGGTTATGAAAAAGGGCTTCGGACCTGAAATTTTCTTTTTCTTCCCTGTCGCGATCGCCGTGGTTGTGATGTTCGGAGGCATTATCTTTATGCTTTTCGGACGGACGGAAATTCGTGAAAAGTCGGACGGACTGGAATTTTTTACCGGCGCATTCGGCTTCGGACGCCGGAAAATGATCCGATTTTCTGAGATCGATCACGCGAAAGTAACGACTTGCGGCGTTAATAATATGGGTGGACGACAACCGATGCGGATTCGGGTCTGCAAAAAGGACGGCAACAGCATCGGCGTCTGCCATTTTATCGGTGAAGATGGGGCGGACTATTTCTGCTCTTTCATCAATTCCAAACGGTAAGCGAAGGTTACTGGGGGTGAGCGATGATGGTTCTTCCGGCATGGCTGACGGGGATGCTGGCGGCGGCCGCGGCGGTCGCGGCTCCGGTCAAAGAAGAATTGCTGGTGTGGCACGACCCGGCGCGGGACAGTCGCGAAGTGCCGGTCAAAGCGTATCTGCCGGAAAAGGTCGAAGGACCGCTGCCGATTATCCTTTTTTCGCACGGACTCGGCGGCTCACGGGAGGCGGCTCCCTTTCTCGGCCGCGCGTGGGCGGCGGCGGGGTTCATGTGCTTTCACCTCGAACACGAGAAGAGCAACACCCGGGCTCTGCTGCGGGCCGGGGGGCGGGCGGGGGCGAAATCACTTGCCTCGGCTCCCGCCGCGATCGATCGCGTCCGCGACGTCAAATTTGCTCTCGACGAACTCACCCGGCTCAACTGCGACCCCAAAAGCGAGTTTGCCGGGAAACTCGATTTGAGCCGGATCGGCATCGCCGGACACTCCTTTGGCGCGCAGACTTCGATGGCGATGATCGGAACCCGGTCTTTCAGTCCCGGCGGTACTGCGCTTTCCGCCGCCGATCCCCGGATTCAGGCCGCGCTGGTGCTGAGCCCCAGTGGCACACCGTACCGGAACTACGGCGAAAAAGCCTACGAAACCATCACCGTTCCAGTGCTCTTCATGACCGGCACCGACGATTATTCCCCGATCAACGAAGCCACCCCGGCGGAGCGGCGGCTGCCGTTTGAGCACTGCCGGAACAGCGAGCGCACGCTGATTACTTTTGCGGGGGGCGACCACATGATCTTTGCCGGGCGGAGCGACCGCCCGGCCGGCAAGTCGTTCCGCGGCGACGCCGTCTACCACGTGCTTATCGCCGAACTCTCGCTCCGCTTCTGGCAGGCATACCTCAAAAACGACCCCGAAGCATTGAAATTCATCCGTTCGCAAACGGCGATGAAACAGGCGGTAGGCGACAATGCCGAAGTCGAAATCGGGGAAAAGAGCAAATGACCGCCCGGAGCCGGCTGATTGCGGTGCTGTGCGCCGGATTCGCTTTCTGCGCCGCCGCGCTTCCCTATGAGATCAATGCTGACGGCTCCGGCAAAACACCGCCGTCGCTCTGGCGCGACAACGGCGACAACACCGTGAGCGACTCCGCGACCGGTCTGATGTGGGTCAAAGAACGCGGACCCCGGGTGACCTGGGCGGATGGTTGCCGCAGCGCCGCCGCCTGCCGGGCAGGCGGTTACTCCGACTGGCGGATGCCGACGATCAAGGAACTATATTCGCTCATCCTCTTCTCGGGTGCCAACGGCCGCGACTTTCGTTCAACGGCGGGTTTCGAGCCTTTTATCGACAGCAATGTTTTCGATTTCGCCTACGGCAGCGGCGAAGGGGACGAGCGGGTGATTGACGCGCAGGACTGGTCGGCGACCCGCGATACCGGCGCGCCGCGCCGGATGGCCCGGATTTACGGCGTCAACTTCACCGACGGCCGGTTGAAAGCGTATCCGCTCAACACCCCGCGCACCGACAGCCCCAAAAAACTTTTCGTCCGTTATGTCCGCGGCAATCCGGCCTACGGAAAAAACGAATTCCACGATAACAACAACGGTACCGTGACCGATCGCGCAACCGGTCTGGTGTGGTGCCGGAGCGACTCCGGCAAAGGGCTCGATTACCCGCACGCACTGGAGTGGATTGCCGATCTCAACCGACGCAAATATCTCGGGCACAATGATTGGCGGCTGCCGACCGTAAAAGAGCTCCAGAGTCTGGTCGATTACTCCCGCTCTCCCGCCGTCACCTCTTCACCGGCGATCGACCCGGTTTTTTCATGTACGCGCATCAGCAATGAGGCCGGGGAATCCGACTATCCCTGCTACTGGAGTTCAACCATGCTCAAAAGCGGGCCCGGGCGGGAGGAGCCGTGTTATGTCGCTTTCGGCCGGGCGATGGGGCTTATGCACGGCGAGTGGACCGATGTTCACGGCGCCGGCGCTCAGCGGAGCGACCCCGGAACCGGCGATCCGCGGCAGTATTCACGCGGGCGCGGTCCGCAGGGCGACGCGGTGCGGATTTACAACTTCGTGCGCCCGGTGCGGCGCCCGGCGAAATAAACCTGAAATCGAAGCGTTTTTTTTTCTCTTCAAGTCTTGACTTTTTTTGTGCTTCGCGGTACATTACCTCAAACCCGTAAGAAATATGCTCAAAGGCGTCAATGGGGGATTGACCATGAATTTTATCGACACCTCCTTTTTTTATTGGGCGATTTTGTTGATTCCGCTGACGGTGGCGGTTTTTTACGCTGCCGCGTTGCGTCGCCGTAAATTGATGGCGCGATTGCTCGGCAGCCGGGCGAACGATCCGGCTTTCGCCACGGTTTCACTTTCCAAGCGCAACATCCGTTTTCTGCTGCTGCTGGTCGCTTTTTTGCTGCTGCTGGTCGCTGCCGCGCGGCCGTGGTGGGGGACGCGGGCGATTCCGTACACGGCCAACTCCCGCGACGTGCTGGTGCTTTTTGACGTTTCCAAGAGCATGCTCGCGACCGATGTCGCACCGTCGCGGCTTAAGCACGCGCAGTATCTTTTGAGCGAACTCATACGCAATAACCGGGGCGACCGCTTCGGTCTGGTCGCCTTTGCCGGCGACGCGTATCTTGAGTGTCCGCTGACCGGGGACAAGACCAGTTTGATGCAGTACGTTGATGAACTCAGCCCGGAGACGGTGCCGCTCGGCGGAACTAACCTTGAGCGTGCGTTGAACGTTGCCGCGGCGGCGTTTGAAGCGGCGGAGGGGAATTTCCGGGCGGTGGTGCTGATTACCGACGGCGACGAGCTCGACGGCAACAGCCGCCAGGCGGTCGAGGCGTTGAAGAAAAAACACATACCGCTCCTGGTGATCGGCCTCGGTGATCCGGCGGTGCCGGCGCTGGTACCCGAGCCGGACGGCTCTTTCAAACGCGACGCCGGAGGCGAGCTGGTCAAAACCCGGCTTGCCGAAAAGGAACTCCGCGAACTCGCCTTGAGCACCGGCGGACTGTACGTCCGGAGCACTGCGGGCGATTCGGGGCTGAGCGCGCTGGAGAGCCGGATCAAGAGCCTGATTCCGGCCGAAACTTCCGGCGGAATGAGGAGCGTGCCGATCGAGCGTTTTCCCGGATTTCTGGCGGCGGCACTGGTGCTGCTCCTCGGTTTCTTCCTGATTTCTGAACGGCGCTTGGCGGCGGTGCTGCTGGTGTGTTGCGCCCTTGCGGCGCAAGCTGAGCCGCTGGCGAAAGAACCGTCGGCGAAAGACGCCAAAGCACCCGCCAAATCTGCCGCTCCGGCAGTGCAAAAGGCTGAAGAACTGTACAATCAAGCGCTTGAACTCCAGCTTCAGGCCAAGCCCGAGGCCACCGCCAATTACGAACAGGCGATCCAGCTTGCGGCTGACCGTCCTGAAGTGCGGGCCCGAAGTTTCTTCAACCACGGCGCCGACTCCCACCGCCAGCTTCGCGAAAATATTGCCAAATCGCTTGAATCGCTTCGCGGCCAGCAGCTTGACGGTGCCAATCGC
>JBFWIO010000144.1:0-7539 GCA_050255955.1 Victivallaceae bacterium | reverse complement strand
GATTTGGCGGGGGCGGAGCGTGTGATGATTCCGATGCCTGGGGGGTTTGAGTCGTTGAATGCGGCGCAGGCGGCGACGATATTCTTATTTGAGCACGTGCGCCGGACGCAAAAATAAAAAAATTAAAAAAAGCGCGAAGCGCCCAATCCCGCCCCCCGTCGTACGGGGTCGCAGTCCAGCGCGCGAAAAGCGCTGGTTGCTCGCGATCCACGCGAGCGAAGCTAAGCGAAGCGCTCCCCCCAAGGTCGGTGGAGCCGACACCTCTCTGCGGGAGCGAAACAAGCGACGCAAGAGCAACGCGAATTGCGACGCGCGATTGAGCGAAGCAGGGCTGTGAGTGGGGAGAATGTTTCGCACGGAGGCACGGGGGCACGGAGGGGGAAGTTGGGATAACGTATCGGGGGCGGGCGCTGGCGCGGCCGGTCGCTCCGGACGCGGTCGCGTCCTCCGCTCGGGCCGGACTCAGCGGCGGAACTTTGTTCCGCCTTTCTGAGCTGGGGCTTCGCCCGGAGCGGGGGAGGCGAGGCTTTGCCTCACACTCCACAAGAGGGCTCCGCGCCCTCTTGACTCTGCGCAAGGGCGCGGCCCTTGACCGGGGTACCGGCGCTTTGGCATGCGGGGCATTTTCTCCGCAAAATCCCCGTTCCGCGATTGCATTTTGCCCGCCCCGACACTATCTTCTCCAATCATCAAAAAAAATTTATCTCTATGGTCACAAAAATGATGAAGAAAAATATCTCACGCCTCTCCGCCGCCATTGCCGCCATCGGCTCCGCCCTCTTCGGCATCCTCTGGCTCAACAATCTGGTGAGCTCCCTCCGCTACCACCAGCTCCTGATGAGCGGCGCCGACAACCTCGCCGTAACCAGTCTCGCCCCCGGCCTCTGGCCCGCCCTTGACTGGAGCGCGGTCGACGTCTCCACCATCACCACTTTCATCCCCTTCTTCGGCTTCGTCTTGATCCTCCACGGCCTCTTCCGCATCCGCCACCACGAGGAATGGCCCTTCTTCGCCGGCTACGAACGACTCAACATCGCCCTCGGACTGATCGGAACCATCTGGGGCATCATCCTGGTCGGCTACTACCCGGCCGACCAGATTTCGATCGCCTCGCTGATGCGCTGCCTCCATACCGCGATGTTCTCCACCCTCGCCGCCGTCCTCTGGGTAATGGTGATCATTCCGGCCGTCGTCAAACCCTGGCTCGACGCCGTCCGCCGCGCCGAATGCGGCCGGATTACCGAAGCCGACTCCTTCACCGAAGTCGCCGCCGAATTCGTCTCCGGCATCAACGCCGCCGGGGAATCGCTCAAAAGCGGAGCGCTTGAAATGACCGCCTTTCACCAGGGCCTGGCCGAAACCAACCGCGAATTCGCCAAACTCCTTGAAACCGTCAACACCGGCCGCGCCGCCGAAGAAGCATGGCGGCGCTCCGCCGCCGAAGGGATCGCCGCCTTCAGCGCCGCCGCCGCCGAACTCGCCGCCCGCCAGGAAACGCTGGCCGCCGAAAACCGCAAACTTGCCGAACGCGGCCACAGCCTCGAAACCGAGCTCGCCGCCGCCGAAACGCAAGTCGCCGAATTGAAGCGCCAGCTCGAAACCATCCGCCGGATTCTGGGGTGACACTATGCTGAGCGGACTCCCTCCCGGCTTGCGCCGCCGCCTCCTCAAAGCGCTCAACGGCCGTTCCGCCGAAGAAGCCGACACCGACGAACTATCCTCGGTGCTGCTCCAGATTTCACTTGCCATCATGCTGATCTTCATGATCGCCTTTTTCCTCTTCATGAGCAAAGTCGGCGGAGAAATCAGTCGCGTCGAAGAACTCAAAAACAAAGTCGCCAACGCCGAACGCGAAAAAATTCTCCAAGTCGCCGAACAGGTCGCCGAACACTACCGCATCCGCTACGGTCTCAAGGACTTCCTCCGGATCGACCCGATCTCCGGGGCCAAGAGTTATGAATTCAGCGGAGTCATCGACAATGGCGCCGTGGACAAAACCGGCTTCGCCGCGCGCGCATTCCGCGCCGGAGCCTCCGCCGCCGCAAACGACTACGCCGATCCCGCCGCGCTGGAAAAAGCCTGGATCACGAAAATCCGCGAAATTGCCGGTGAAGCTGCCGAACGCGACCGCAACTTCGTCGCCGAAACCGTCCGCGAACGGGTCGCGCGCCTGCGCCGCGAAGCGGTCGAAGTCCAGACCCTCGCCGCCGCCGCGATCCAGCTGTATTTCGCCCGCCATCCCGACCGCCTCGACGACCCGGCGATCCGGCGGCTGATCGGGCGCATCAACGCCGAGCCGGATTCCCCCGACCGTCCCGCCCGGCTGGCGGAACTTGACCTCAAACTCCGCCGCTACATCTACGACCGGCTGACCGCCCAGTGCGGCGCGCCGATGCTGGAGGAAAAATGAAAAAGCTTGACCTTTTGCTGATCACGCTCACCCTCCCCGCCGCCGTCTTCGCCGCCACCGCCGAGGGCGCGGGACGCGAACTTTTCGACCGCCAGACGGCGATACTCTCGAGCTCACTTCTCCTCACCGAGTGGCGCAACACCTTTGCCGCCACCGATTTTCCGGCCGGGACGGAGCGGATCTACCGCGAAATGAAGCAAAACTCCGCCGCCAATGCGGCCGCCGCGGCAGCGCGCAAGAACACCGCCGCCGGATTCCGCGACGAACTCCGGAACCGCTACAGCGAGGAAGCGGCGAAGATTCTCGCGCCATACCGCGACGTCTTTGTCCCCTCCGAGTTCACCAAACTGACCGTGAGCGACAACGCTTTTATTGAAGCATGCGCCAACCGGCTCTTCGCCAAATCCTTCGACCAGGCCCGGCGGAAGCTTGCCGGAGAACAGCGCAAAACGCTCTTTGCTAAAACCTATCCCGCCGTCGAGGAGTTTGAGAAGTTCAACGACGACGCGCTGGCAAAACTCCTCGAAAATCGCTTCCGCGAACAGAGCGGCGGCGCTCTCCTCGAAGAAAATTTACCGCTCCTGAAAACCGAGGTCATCCGGCCGGTCATCGCCGCCGGGCGCGCCCAGCAGCAGCTCCAGCTCACGTTGGTCGCCCGCCAGACCGTGCCGACCCACATTTGGGACGAAAAAGCCGCCCGCGAGTTGATTGCCGCAGGCGTCGAAACCGACCTCGCCGCCGCCGCGCCGGCCAAAGACCGGCTGCCGCTTTTCCCGAAAACCCGCACCCAAATCCAGCACAAAGCCGCCCGCCTGGCCGCCGACCGCACCATCGCCGCGCTGCCTGATACGAGCAAGACCGTACAAGCCTATTCCGGACGCGTACTCGCCGATCCCGTCGCCCACCGCGATCCCGAAGCAAGTTTGAAAATGATCGCCGGCGAGGTACAAACCGAGCTGATCGCCGCCGCCATCGCCGCCGCCGGAGTCCCGGAGGCACAGCAGGGCAAAGTCGCTGAAGACGCCGAAGTCAAGCGCGCCGCCGCCAAACGCTTCGAGCACAAGATCGTTCCCGCGCTCCGTGAGATGCGCGACAAAACCGCCGCCGGCCAGCTCGGCAAGTGGTGGCCCGACCTCGCCGCCGGGCGCTGGCGGCCGACGCCTTCCGAAGTCGAAGCCTTCGCCGCCGGAGGTTCGCGCGAAATTCCCGCCCTCACCGGGCGGCCCGCTTCGGTTCCGTTGCTCCTGGAAGCCGAAAAGCAATGCGACGACGCGCTCCGGGTCCGGCTCGCCGCCGGAGTCGCCGAGCTGGAGAAACAACGCCGGCTGGTCAATGCCGAATACGACGCGGTAGTCGGCGAAATGCGCCAAAAGCAGCAGCAGTCCCGCTCCTCGTGGCTGGTCAAATGGTTCGGCGCAAGCTCGGTCAAGCTGGGCGAAATCGTCGATTGCTACCGCCGCAAAGTCACCGAAAAAGCCGGGCAGGATGGCGAACTCTACCCCGCGATCGAAGCCGAGATCGACGTGCGTTCGCGGGCGATTCTCCAGCAGTTGAATGAGAAGCCGGATCAGGTCAAGCCCGAACTTCCGGTGGTGAAATCGAGTTTTGAACTGCGGCAGGAGGGGGATCAGCTGATCCTCCGCAGCGGGGACTGGACGGTCGCGGTCAAGCCGGGCAAAGAGGGCGAACTCACCGCCGCCGCCGCCGCCGAATTGAAACGGCTGGTCGAAGCGACCCCGGCGCCGTCACGCTTTGAAGTCGAGCTGGTGGTCGGCGACCGCATTTACTACCGCACGGTGGCGGATCTCCGCGAAGCGCTCCGCGCCGCCGCCGGGGACAACAGCAGAATCACCGACCGCCGCCGCAAATAGATTGATGCGGCGACTAATTGGGCTTGCCATGATTGCAACTTCGCAATGCAACCGGCGTGGTTTTCTGTTCGAGGGGGCTACTGAAGTAGCCGCATCAATCGTTACGCTTCCGGAAAAATGTAGCGGGCGCGTTTGGCGGTTTTCTCGCCGAATTCGATCGCCCGCACCGGACAGCGCTGGATGCACGCCACGCAGTGCATGCAATTGCCGTGCCAGATCGGTTTGCCCGCTTCGAGGGTGATGTTGTCGAGCGGGCAAACTTCGACACAGCGGCCGCAGCCGGTGCACGCGATCGAAGCGTGAAACGAATGATCCTTGAAGAACCCCTCGGCGAAGCGGCCGACGAGGTAGGTGAAGAGATACGCCGCCGGGCCCTTGCGGACGTCGAACCCGGCCTTTTTCGCCCGGACGGCGGCGGCGATGTCGCCGATCCGGCCCCTCGCGGCGACGATCTTGCGGTTGATTTTCTCCTCCGATTCGGGCTGGGACATGATGATGTAGTTGCCCGGCATCTTGACCGAGTAGCAGCTGTCGAGCCGGATGAATTCGCCAAGGTAGCGAAAAGTATCCCCCGCCACCTCCCCCATCGTACAAACCCCGTAAACAAAAGCCCCCGGCTCAATTTGCAGCGATTTGACGAAATCAACCACATACCGCGGCGGCCGCCAGGCGTAGACCGGAAAAACAATGCCGAGCGTCTCGCCCGCCCGGACCGGCGGCGGCTTCACCCCTTTTTTGGTGAAGCCGATCATCGCCAGCGCCCGGTCGCCGGTCGCCGCAGCCAGCTCCCGCGCCACAAATTCCGAATTGCCGGTGGCGGAGAAAAAATAGATCATGGCAAGTCCCTTTGGCTTATTTGATCAGTTTGCAAGTCCCGACGCAGGAAGCGAGAAAGGGGCATCCCTCGCAAAGCGACGTGACCTTTTTGCCGGCTTTCTGATCCTTGCTCTTGTCCGGGGGCACCGCGACGCAGTTGTTCTTGCACTTGCCGCCGGCCTTGACGCTGTTGTCACAAGCGCCGTCCTTGTTGGCGTCGCGGAAACAAGTGCGGGCTTTGACTTCGCCTTTTTCACTTTTGACCATGGTGGCGGCCGGCGCCTTCCCGGACTTGGCGTCCTTGGTGGCGGCGTCGGTGTTGGCGGCGGCGGTCGCCGCCGAGGCGACCAGAACGAATGCGGCAAGGGCGAGAAAGAGATGTTTTTTCATGATGCAGTCCTTGATTCATTTTTTCTTTTTTTCACGGACGGCGGCCTTTTTTCGGCCGGCGGAGCCGGCTTTGGTCATTAGAATCCGACGTTCTTGCGGCGAATAGTGTTCGATCGCGTAGCGAAGCATGGTGCGGGGCATCCGGTCTTTGTGAAGGCTCAGAAACGCGGTCAGCGCCGCGCGGTCGCGCTTGCCGATTTCACGGAGCATCCAGCCGGCCGCTTTGTGGATCAGATCGTGCCGGTGGTCGAGGAAACGGCGGACGAGCTGCAGCGTCGGCTCAAATTCGCCGTGCCGGATCAAAGTCAGTGTCGCAAGCAACGCAATCCGCTCTTCCCACAGGAATCCGCTCGCGGCGAACTTCCCGATCACCGCCGGATCGACGGTGCGGGCGTATTCCCCGACAATGCCGGGCGCGGTCGCATCGACCAGATCCCAGTTGTTGATAAACCAGGTGTGCTTGCGATAAATCTGAAAAATCACCTCACGAACAGCCAAGTCGCCGTGCCGGAACTGATCCGCCAGGATCAGAAGCGCGGTCAAACGGACTTCATGATAGGGATTTTTGAGCAGCAATGTGACTTCGCTGAGCGGCAGGGCGCGGAACTCGCGGACAATCGCGCGCACCGTCGGCATGTCAAGCCCGAGAAAGCGGTCGCCCTCGCCGTATTCGCCCTTGCCGGTCTTGAAAAAGCGCTCGACCGCGGGAACCCGTTCCGGCCTCGCGGCAGCGTGGAGAGTTTGTTCCAAAGTCACGGCGTTCATGGTTTGGCCGACTCCACTTTTTTCAGCTCCGCTCCGCGATCGCGCCCGAGATCGACGGCGGCAAAATCGGCGGAGTCGCGCGGCAGCACCAGCGTCAGTTGATAAACCGTCTGAAGCTCAAGGTCGCCCCGCTCCAGCTCAAAGTCGAGAATATGCCCGCCGCCGGAAGCGTCGTCGGCGATGAAGTGAAGATGATACCCCGGCACATTGATCCCCTTGACATACGGCGGCAGCCGGAAGCCGACCACCGTGCCGCGCACGTTTTTGAGGTGAAATTCAGGCTGGTTGCGGGTCACTTCGGCGAGCGGCCGGTAGGGCTTGACCTGAGCCGGCACCGAGCGGGTGTGGACGGACTTGAACTCGCCCCGGATCATCACCGCGGCGAAAATATTCTGATTGGGAGCGAGGCCGTCAACCAAACGGCGGATGCCGGCATAATCGCCTTTGGCCTCCCGGCACTGGAGTTCGGGCCGGAAAAAGAGCACCGAGGCGAAAGGCGTGATGATCGACCCCGCCGGGCGCGTGACCCGGCCGTCGGCCTTGACCTGATAAAAGACCCCGTCAATCAACGCCATTTCGCCGTCGAGCCGGTCAAAGGTGCCGATCCCGAAATCCCCGGAACGCCGCAGCGAATCAAGCGACTCGCTCCCGTCATAAACCCCGGCCAGCAGCGAATCGATGGTGTTGAACTGGGTGACCCCCTCCGGTTTCGCCGCGCACCCGGCAAGCACCATCAGCGCCAGCGCCGAAAGCAGAACCGGAGCCATCCAATTTTTTCGCCGTCCGCCCATTGATCGCCCTTTCAGTTGTTTACCGGAAAGATATCATCGCGAAAACAAAAAGCAACCCATCCCGGTCTGGATTTTGCGGATTCTTTGCAGTATATTGTCTCGGCGGATAAATATGTTGCACAGGACGCCGAGACCATAGTATGGCAAACCACAACCCTCAGCGGGAGAAATCAAATGGGAACAGAGCGGCCGATGCGGAAGAAAAACCGCGAAATCACCGATCCGGCGATATGGCGCGAAATCCTCGACGCCAACAACACGGCGGTGCTGTCGATGATCGACGGCGGCGAACCCTACGGGGTGATGATGAACTACGCGCCGGTTTATCAGGGCGACCGGATCAAACTTCTGTTCCACGCCGCGCTCGAGGGGCGCAAGGTCGATTGTCTGCGGAGCCATCCGCAAGTCTCGGTCTTCATCAACGACGCCGGCCGGACCAAAATCATCAACGCCGGGGCCGAGAGCGCCCACTGGACCACGCACTACCGTTCGCTGA
>JBFWIO010000143.1:0-7605 GCA_050255955.1 Victivallaceae bacterium | reverse complement strand
TGGTGCCGAAGAAGCTGCGGATGATTGAAATGCCGGCGGAGAAGAAAGTGTTCAAAGCCACTTCCGGTCAGAAGCTGATCTTCGCGGTGGTGGCCTGCGTGCTGTTGTCGTTTCTCTTCCCGGTGGCGTCGCCGCTCTTCTTCTCGCTCTTCCTCGGTATTTCGATTCGCGAGTCCGGGCTGGAGAAATTCCAGTATCTGGTCAGTGAAATCGTGCTCTACGGCTCGACCCTGATGCTCGGATTGCTGCTCGGCGTCCTCTGCGACGCCAAGACCATCATGGATCCCAGGATCCTGCCGCTATTGATCCTCGGCATCATTTCGCTGGGACTCTCGGGGATCGGCGGCCTCATCGGCGGCTATCTCATGTGGTTCTTCACCGGCGGCAAGTACAACCCGGTGATCGGGATTGCCGGGGTCAGCTGCGTACCCAGCACCGCCAAGGTCGCCCAAAAGGAAGTCTCCAAGGCAAACCCCGGCGCGATCATTATGCAGTACGCGCTCGGCGCCAACATCTGCGGGGTCATCACCACCGCGATCATCACCGCCGTGTACATTTGCATCATCAAATCCGTCGCCTGATCCGTCAATCGCCGCGTCCGCTGTCGTGCGGGCGCTTACTGAATGAGGAAAAAATGAATAATGCAATTTCGATCATGCTCTATACCGCGCTGCTGTCGGCGATTATCGCCTTTTTGGTGGCGGTGGTGATCAAAGGGCTCTGCAAGCTGCTTGAATTTGTGCCCGCCGAGCAGGAGGCGACCACGCCAGCCGCCGCTCCGGCCGGTTCCGCCAATCCGGATGCCGAGTTGGCGCTGGTGATTGCCATCGCCCGCCGCTACGCGGGCAAATAGCACCGCGAGGGTGCGGGAAGCGGGGTGCGAAGGATTTCGCACCCCGTTTTTTTACGCTCCGAGCTGGGCGTCCGGCGAGAGGCAACAGGCGGCGGCTTCGGCGAGGGTCCAGCGGTGGAGCAGGTTTTCGGCGGCGTCCCCGGTGAATTCAATCCGGAAGAAAATTTCCAGCTCCATGATGAATTCGATCTCGGCGCCGTCGTGGTAGCCGTCCCAAACCCACAGCCACAGCGGGTCGTCGGGGTAGGCGGCGCTTTCGCAGCAGTTGAAATTTTTTCGTGCGATCAGCAGTATTGCCAGCGCGGCGGCGGCATGAAGCCGGTCGGGCCAGCAGCGGACGAAATCCGCCGCCTCAAAACAGGGACGTTCAAGCTGGATCTCGCGCAGCGCCGAACATTTGACTTTCATCAACTGCCCTTCCTCGGCGAGCCGGCGCAATTCCGCAAGCTCGGCACCGGCCGGCGGCGGCGGCTCGGGGCAGGGCGGCGGCTCCGGCAGCATCACCGGCGCGATGCCCGGGAAAAACTGGTTCCAGACCGCGTCGCCCAGTGTTCGGGGCAGTGTTTCGCCGCCGTTTTTGAGTGATTCGACCACCGCGTCGGAGTAACTTTCGCCGCAAATTACTGCCAGTTCGTCGTCGGGGGTGACGGCAAAATCGATTTTTGCTTTGCGGCAAAAGTCGATGGCAAACGGCACCAGCCAGGGCAGACTCCAGCCGCTCCACAGCGCCGGATCGTCCGAATTGAGCGGCGGCCGGAGTTCGCGGACCCGAGCTTTGCAGCGTGCCGCTTCGGCGGCGACCGCGATAATCCGCAGCACATAGGCGGCGTATCCCAGCAGCGGCAGGAAAATCAGCAGATTGACAATGCAGAGAATCCCCGCCATCGCCCCGGCGGTTTCGGAGAAGGATACGAACAAGCCGAGCGTGCAAGGCACCAGCGCGAGGCAGGCCGCCAGATTGCTCGCCGGAATGGCGCGGCGCAGAAACGTACGGTAAATGGCGGCAAAGGTGCGGTGGTGCTTATCCAGCAGTGCGATCAATTCCGGCGGGTTGCGGAAACTTTCACCGGCAGGCGGCCGGGGGAGTCGTTCGATGCTGGCGAGGTCGGGCGCGGGAAGCGTCGTTGCACGATTGCGCCATCTGCGTAACACCGTGATCAAAATAACCGCCGCCAGCCCGAGGACGAGGACGGCCCAGCCGCCTGGCCGTCCGCCCAGCGTCAGCGCGAGCGCCCAGCCGAGCACAAAAAGCGTCAATTTGAGCTTGGTGAAAATCAGATTCATGAATGAATGCTCAATTCTTTTGCCGAACCCGTCTTGAATTGATGAGGTGCTTAGTCTGGAGAACTACCCGGCCATGCGGAGAAACATCCCCTTTGAGATCGCTTCGGAATGACCTTTGAGCCAATTTCAAAACTCTCTGCGGCGCTGAAAAACGCTCGCCGCGTCCGGCTTGTCCGACACATCGGGCTTTACCGCTGAGGGTAAAGCCGCTCAATGCCGGACGGCGTCGGCCATCGGCGATCATTGTTTCATCATCCGCAAATACTTTTTAAATCGGCTCCTTTACTAAAAATAGCACGACCCGGAGCCCTTTTCAAATCAGGCTGAAAAAAATACCGTGGAATACTGATTTGCAACAAAATAGCCGGAGATCAGGGTTTCAAATATCGGTTTTTGCCGTGTTGAAAATACTTCAGGGCTCAACTCTTCAGGCGCGACACCGGTCAATACGCTGTATTTATCTCTTTGCTTTGATTATATTGTCCATATAAATAAATTTTTTGTCTATTGTTGAATTGATATGATTGCGATATAATAAATATATCGTCCATTTATGAAATAACGGGAGAATCAGCAATGACCCAGGCAACCCAAGTCGGAGTGATCGGCTGCGGCAACATTTCCGACGCTTATTTCAACGCCGCCAAAAACTTTTCCATGATCCGGATCACCAAGGTCGCCGACCTCAATATGGCGGCCGCCCGCGACAAAGCGGAGAAACACGGCTTTGAGGCGGTAACCGTCGAGGCGCTGCTTGCCGATCCGGCGATTGCGATCGTGCTCAATTTGACCACCCCGCAGTCTCACACCGAAGTCAACACCCGGATCCTCAAGGCGGGTAAACACGCCTACACCGAGAAGCCTTTCGGACTCGATCGCGCCTCCGGGGCGGCGGTGCTGAAACTCGCGGCCAAACTCAAGCTCAGGACCGGCGGCGCCCCCGATACCTTTCTCGGCGGCGCCCACCAGACCTGCCGCGCGCTGATCGACGAGGGGCGGATCGGCAAAGTGGTCGCGGGAACCGCTTTTATGATGTGTCACGGCCACGAATCGTGGCACCCCAATCCGGGGTTTTATTACCTCAAGGGCGGCGGGCCGCTCTTTGACATGGGGCCGTATTATCTGACCGCGCTGGTCAACATGCTGGGGCCGGTCAGGAAAGTCGCGGCGATCAACTCCCGCGCCGCCGACAAGCGCACTGCCACCACGCCCTCGATTTACGGACGGGAGCTGCCGGTTGAAGTCAACACCCATGTCGCCGGAGTGCTTGAGTTCGTCTCCGGGGCGGTGATTACGCTGGTGATGAGCTTCGACGTCTGGCGGCACACCAATCACAACATCGAGCTTCACGGCACCGCGGGTTCGCTCCGGGTGCCGGACCCCAATTGCTTCGGCGGCAAGGTTGAAATTTTCCAGCCCTGGCTCTCCGACTGGGCGGCGGTCAAACTGACGCACGGTTACACCGACAATATGCGGAGCATCGGCCTCGCCGACCTGGCGCGCTCGCTCAATAGCAAGGTTCCGGCGCGTTGCTCCGGTGAATTGGCATTCCACGTGCTCGACGTGATGTGCGCCCTTGAGGAAGCGGCCGCGGCGGGGAAGAGCATCGAGCTTGCGAGCAGTTGTGAACGTCCGGCGGCGCTGCCGCTCAATTTGCCCTTTGGCTCACTTGGAAAGTAAAACAAAATGAAGAAAAAAGCATGGATCAGTTGGGGCGGCTGGAACGGGCATGAGCCCGAAAAGACCGCGGGTTTGTTCAAAACGCTGCTGGAGGAAAAGGGCTTCGCGGTCGATCTCACCGATTCGCTCGCCGATCTCAAGGACGCCGCCAGAATGGCCTCCTACGATCTCCTGGTCCCGGTCTGGACGATGTCAACGATCGACAAGGAAGCGTTGAAGGGCATGCTCGAAGCGGTCAAAAACGGGGTCGGCATCGGCGGCTGGCACGGCGGCGCGGGCGACGCTTTCCGCAACGAAACCGAATATCAGTTCATGATCGGCGGACAGTGGGTCGCGCACCCCGGCAATATTATTTCCTACGAAGTCGAAGTGGTCAAAAACGACCCGGTCACCGCCGGCATCAGCCGTTTCCGGATGCACTCCGAGCAGTATTACATGCACACCGATCCCGGCAACGAGGTTCTCGCGGTCACCACGTTCAGCGGCGAACACGCGCCGTGGATCGCCGGGACGATCATGCCGGTCGCCTGGAAACGGCATTACGGCAAAGGCCGGGTCTTTTACTGTTCGCTCGGCCACGTCGCCGCCGATTTTGAAGTCCGCGAAGCGCGCGAAATGACGCTTCGCGGCCTCCTCTGGGCGGCGCACGCACTCTGATCAGTGCTGAAGACGGGGGCGGAAGCGAATGCTCCCTCCGCAAATATCAAGCGCGGCGGCTTTCTGGTATCGTCAGGAAGTCGCCGCGCCGTTTGAACATTTTGATGCAGGCGTTTTACCAGGTGACGGCGGAGCCGGGCGGCAGCCAGTCGGAGAATTTGCCGGTGTAGTAGGTGACCTTTTCGAAATCATAGGCGGTGAGTTGCTCGCCGTGGCCGTCGGCGAATGCGGCGGCCATGCTGCCGTGGCGGTCGAAGTCGGTGGGTTTGGTATTCTGCGTATAGTTGTCGTGGTCGCTGTCGGCGACGTCAAAGAGCGTAGTGTTGCTTTCCTCCAGCATCACCAGTTTGGACGGACCGACTTTGGCGCGGTCGATCTGACTCTGGTGCCAGGAGCCGAAAGTGCGGTAACGCAGGAATATCTCACTGCAATTGAGTGAATAGGAAAATTCGCGGCGGGTGTCCTTGGCGCAATGGAAATTTTTCTTCTGGGCGTTGAAATTTACCCGCAGCTGGTTGGCCCAGCCGAGTTTCTCGGCGGGCTCGGTGCCCCAGGGGCAGACGTCACCGGCGGCGGGGTAGCGGTCGGCAAAAGTGGAGGCGTACTGGATCAAAAGTGAACTCATCTGCTTTTGGTTGCTGAGGCAATTCGCGGCGGCGGCGGCATTGCGGGCGCGGTTGAGGGCCGGCAGCAGCATCCCGGCGAGGATGGCGATGATGGCGATCACCACCAGTAGTTCGACGAGGGTGAATACTTTGCTTTTTTTGCTCATTGGGTGGTCTCCCTTGTTGTTTTTCCGGGCTTTTGATGGCTCCGGGCCCCTCCTTCGATCATCTTCGAAACAGGAACGGTTGATGACTGACGCTTTGTTTGAGACTATATCACCGGAACCATCAAATGCAATGGATAAAAAGGAAAATAATTTAAATAATTATAATATTTTACCATATAAAACAACATCGGGCGTGAAATGAGTTGCTTTGCGGTTGCAATTTTACGAATGCGCCCTATAGTAAGCCAAATTGAACAATGATGTAAAGGGTGATCAAAAGATGCTGGGTCTCGGCGACTTCTGGGTGGCGGCGGCGTTTATCGGCAATATTGTCGCGGCGCTGGTCTGTGTGGTGTACGGCGCGATGCACTGGAACGATTCGGATGGGGAGGCGCAATCATGAATCCGACTGTTTTCGCGTTGACCTCGCTGTGTTATCTTGCGGCGATCGCCTATCTCGGATACCGCGGCTACCGCAAGACCGCCGACAACCGCGATTATCTGTTGGCCGGCGGACAAGTCCACCCTTTTGTGATGGCGATGAGTTACGGCGCGGCGTTCATCAGCACTTCGGCGATCGTCGGCTTCGGCGGGATCGCCGGGCAGTTCGGGATGGGGCTCTTGTGGCTGTCGTTCATGAATATCGCGGTGGGGATCTTCATCGCATTTGTTTTTTTCGGGCGGCGGACGCGACGGATCGGGCGGGCGCTTGACGCCCACACCTTTCCGGAATTCATCGGCAACCGGTTTCAGTCGCCGGGGATGAAAATTTTCATCGCGCTGGTGATTTTTCTTTTTATGCCGCTTTACTCCAGTGTGGTGCTGATCGGCGGCGCGCGTTTTCTTCAGGAAGTGCTCAAAATCGACTACCACTACGCGCTGGTCGGCTTCGCCGCAGTGGTGGCGGTTTACGTCACATTCGGCGGGCTCAAGGGCGTGATGTATGTTGACGCCCTGATGGGGACGATCATGGTGCTCGGCATGCTGGCGCTGCTGGTGGCGAGTTACTGGCTTCTCGGCGGCGTGATTTCGGCCCATCGCGAGCTGACTTCCCTGGCCCATCTGGTGGCGGAGCGTTTGCCGAAAGAAGCCGCCGCCGGTCATGCCGGGTGGTCCGCGATGCCCCGCTTCAACTCGGTCTGGTGGTGGACGCTGGTGTCGAGCCTGATGCTCGGCGTCGGGATCGGCGCGCTCGCCCAGCCGCAGCTGGCGGTGCGTTTCATGACCGTCAAAAGCAGCCGCGAACTCAATCGGGCGCTGCTGATCGGATCGCTCTTCATCCTTTTCACGGTCGGTTCGGCCTATGTGGTGGGGGCACTCTCCAACGTCTTCTTTTTTTACAGCAACAAAGGGATCGCCGAGGGGATCAGCGGCAAGCTCGCGATCGAGGCGGCGAATGGAAATCCGGACTTGATCATTCCGCTTTTCATCTCGCAGGCGCTGCCGCCGGTGGTGCTGTATATTTTTGCGCTGACGCTGCTGTCGGCGGCAATGTCTACTTTGAGTTCGCTCTACCACGTTACCGGCAGCTCGATCGGGCATGACCTTTTCCGCGGCATCACCGGTCTGGGCAAGGACAGTTTGCTGATTACCCGCACCGGAGTGCTGGCCGGGATTCTCTTCAGTCTGGTGCTCGGCTTCATCCTGCCGCCGGGGATCATCGCCCGCGGCACCGCGATTTTCTTCGGCGTCTGCGCGGCGGCGCTGTTGCCGGGTTATGCGGCGGCGCTGTACTGGAAACGCGCCACCGCGGCGGGGGTCTGGGCGAGCATGGCGACCGGCGTCGGGGCAAGTCTGATCGGCCTCGTCTTCCTTCACCGCAAGGAATCGGCCGCGCTCGGGATCTGCAACTGGCTTTTCGGCAAAACCGAACTGATTTCAGCTCACCCCTGGCCTTATGTCGATACCATGATCTACTCGCTTCCGCTCTCGGTGCTGGCGCTGGTGCTGGTGAGTTTGCTCACTCGCCGCCCCGACTCCGCGCACCTTGAGCGTTGCTTCAGTCCAGCCGGCGCAAAGCCGGCAACGCGTCAATAATCGACAGATTGGTGTGATATCCCGGATCGGCGTCCGGGGTCGCCGGAATCACCGGCACCACTTCGCCGCGGTCATTGCGGGTCTGAACCGCCATCCGGTTGAGTTCGGGCCGGACATAGCCCCGGAGAAAGGCGGCGGCGCATTTTTTCATGATTTCCCCGGTTCTGACGGTTTCGCCGGTGAATTCCGAGGTCAGGGCGGCGGCGCGGATGGTTTCGGGGAGGCTCCACCACGGCATGTCGCTGTTGACCACCCGGCGGGCGATCAGGTCGTAACTTTTGACGATGCCGCCGGGTCCGGGGGCGAAGCCGATGGCGAAATA
>JBFWIO010000142.1:0-7605 GCA_050255955.1 Victivallaceae bacterium | reverse complement strand
GCGGCCGCGCGGTTGACTTTGTTGCCGGCTTCGACGGTGTAGAGCGCTTTTTCGCCCGCCTTGAGCGGGGCGGTGAACTGGATCAGCACCCATTTGACCGAATCGTCGGGCCAAAAGGCGGTGATAATGTACTGCGCGGGGACTTCGCGCCCGTCGGGGCCGAGGAGCCGGAGGTGAGCGGCGGAGAAAAGCCCGCCCTCGGGGAGCGGGAAACCGAAGCGGATGGCAGCGTCGCGGGCGACCTTGCCCTCTTCAAGAAGCTCGACTTTGACCGCGGCGAAGTCGAGCGCGCCTGTCGCATTTTTGCGCGGTGCGGCAGTGAAGAGCGGTGCGGGGAGCGGACGCTTCGCTTTGCGTTCGGGGTCGCGCAATACCACGGTGTCGCCGGCAATGCCTTTGTCTTCAAAGGGGAGAAGTTTGATTTCGGCGTCGTAATACGAATAGTATTCCTTTGGCTCATTATCCGCCGCGCGGCGCGGGAGTTTGGCGGCGGGCGCGGGAGCGGCGGGGGCTTTGAACGGCGTTGCCTTGTTTTCGGTGACGACACCGGTTCTGGCGGCAAAGGTCACGGTGACTTTCTGGTTCGCCGTGACTTTCAGGGGATAGCCGCCGTAGACGTCGTGGGTGCCGTAGAGCACGCCCTTTTCGGCGAGGCCGGGACGCACGGCCCAGCCCGCCGGGACGCCTGCCGGGGTGACGTTGGCGAAGTCGCCGTTTTTGATTTCGGCCCCGGTGGCGGCGAAGTTGGTGTAGGCGATGTAGACGGTCTGATTGTTTTTGGTCGGGGTGGTGCTCCGGACATTCATCATGACCATGCCGTCTTTTTGCGGCACAAAGGAGAATGTGAACGGCTCAAAGGCGGCGTTTTTGAGCCCCGGCCCCTGAATCATGAGATAGGTCGCCTGTTCCTCGCCCTTGAGCCACGCGGGGCGGAGCGCATTGAGCGGTTTTTCGGCGCTGAAGTCGGTCAGGGCGATCTGGTCTTTGCGGCCGTCGAGGTCGATTTTGATGCCGCTTGCGCCGGGGGCGGCGGGGGTGAGAGGAGCCGCCGCGAGGGCGGAACCGAGCAACAGCAACGCGCCGGTGATAAGCCGGAATGATTTCATGATGATACTCCAGTCAGCTTAGAATGTGGGATCGTCGTAGGTGCACTTGGGCAACCGGGTGGTACTGGTCACGTTGCCGCCCGCGGTGGCCAGATTGGCCATGCCGCTGTGGCGGTAGGCGACCCGGCAGGTGGTCGGCAGATAGGGATTGATGAACTGGTCGTCGGCCTGATTGAGACCGGGCCCGTTGACGTCGGAGTCGATGATGTACATCGTCCGGCTCGGGTTGCGCAATTTCGAGACCTTGAAATACTGGACGTACGAGGCGAGATTGTAGAACTTGCCGTAGGGGTCGATCGCGTAATTGATGCCGTAGCTGAGATCCGGGGTCGGCGATTTGTTTTTCTGCCACGACGTGCACTTGTTGATGTTGGGCTGGCTGACCCAGGTCGTCGAGGTGACGCCGGGGCGGAGGTTCTGGGTGATCCAGCTGCCGTAGGTGTACCAGTTGACCAGTTTGTTGTCGCTCGGCCGCAGAACCTGCTGGCCGACCAGATTGTCGTCAAAGGTATCGTGGTAGTTGGCAAAGCCGAGATACCACTGCTTGAGGTTGTTGATGCAACTTGTCTGGCGTGCCTTTTCGCGCGCCTTGTTGAGCGCGGGCAAGAGCATCGAAGCGAGAATGGCGATGATCGCGATGACCACCAGAAGCTCAATCAACGTAAAGCGTTTTTTCATGGCGGGAATCCTTTCAAAATTCAATTGACAGGCGGATTATACTGAGTGCATCGGCTTTCTCATGCGATTTGAAAATTAAATTTATTGCACCCATTCGGCGCCGGGGAGGTTGCGTTCTTTGATCTGGCGCGTCACTTCGCGGGAGACCAGTTCGGCACCGTTTTTGCCGTAATGGGTGTAGTCTTCCTGGCCGCTCGGCGAGACTACGCCGTTGAAGAGTTTGCGGCTCTCTTCCACCCCGAGCTTTTCGTAGAGCCCGGCGGTGAAGACCGTCAAATCGATCACCGGGGTGTCGGTTTCCTGGCCCACCGCGCGCACCGCATCGGGGTAAGCGCCGAGGGTGGGCTTGACTTTGCCCGCGGCGTCCTGCATGCGGCGGCTGACCGGGGTGCACAAAATTACCTTGCCCTGTTTGGCGCGGACGTCGGCGATGAAGCGCTTGAGGTTGGTGCGGTAATCGGTTTCGGCGTCGGCGTAGACTTCGGGCTTGTCTTTCTTTTGGTCATTGTGGCCGAACTGGATCAGCACCACGTCGCCGGGTTTGACCTGGGCGAGGAGATTGTCCCAGCGTTTTTCGTCGATGAAGCTCTTGGTGCTGCGGCCGCCGACCGCGAGGTTGATGACTTCGACTCCGCTTTTGAGGTTGCCTGCCAGCACCTGGCCCCAGCCGACGGTCGGGGTGGTGGGGGCGTAATTCGCCACCGTGGAGTCGCCGGCGAGGAGAAACTTGTTGCCGGCGGGCTCGACCAGCGCGAGGCCGGTGAACACTGCCGAAGCGCCGACAGTATCCGCCGCCGCCTTCATCCGGCAGAGGATCGAGATCGATTCGCAGTCGCCGGTGTTGAAGCGGACTTTGAGCTCGGAAACGCCCTTGGCGTTGACGTTGGAATCGTAGACCTTGAACTGCTTGCCGCCCTTGTTGACCTTGATGTGCAAATAGGCGACGCCGGGTTTGTCGCAGTCCACTTTGGCGCTGAAGACCAGATCGGTTTCGGGCGGTACTTTGAGGTTCTGCACCAGCGCGCCGGGGGCCGGGTTGGCTTCCAGCACGGTCAGTTTGACGCCGCCGGGAACCGCTTCGGCGGCCATCGTTTTGGGATAGGCGTTCTGCCAGCCTTTCAGTCCGTCGGCGAAGTTGAGATTTTGAACCGCGAGTTCGGCGGCTCCGGCCAGCAATCCCCCGGCCAGCACGGCAAGAATCAGAAGTCGTTTCATCGGTTGCTCTCCTTTTTGAGGTTGTATCGACAAATTTTTGATGAAAAAACCAGTTGTCCTGCGGCGGCGCGGTTTATTCCGTCCGCCAGTCGCAATATTTCTGCAATGTGCGCAAAGCATCGGCGAGCGTATGGAGCGCACCCGGTATCTCCTCCGGCGGCAACATCACGATATTGGTGACGCCGGCGGAGATCGCCTGGTAGAGTTCGGGGGTCAGGATGTCGTAACGGGCGGTGCATTTGGCCGCTTCGGAGAGGAACAAGAGATCGACCGGGGAGTCGAAGTGGATGCTTTTGCGCGCCGAGCTCTTGCGCACCGGAATCCCGAAGCCGACGTCGGCGAAACGATCCTGAACCGCCTCGGAGAGCAGCACCCGGATGAGATCGGTGGCCAGCTCAAGATGGGGACAGCTGCGGCGCACGCAGAGGAGTTCGGCGGCCATCGCGTTGACATCGCAGCCGTCCTCGAAGAACGGCAGCGGCACCGCGGCGACGCGGAGCTTCGGATGGGCCGCCCGAAGCTGGGCGTAGACTTGACGGGTGGCGATGCGGATCGCGCAACGGTCGAGATCGGCGGTGATCGCCGGCGCTTCGGCGGAGAACCCGGACTGGCGCAGCAGTGCGGCGAACCGGCAGAGCCCGGACACCGTGGCCGGACTGTCGAGCCGGATCGGGTCGGCGGCGGCGGGGTCAACGAAGCGGCCGCCGGAGCGGAAGACGAAACTCGAATAGAAATGCAGCGCATTCTGAAGCGCAAAGCACTGGTGGTCTGGAAGTTTGCGCCGCAGTACGGCGATGGTGTCAAGGAGCGACTGATAGCTCCAGCTCCCGACCGGCGGCGGGCACCCGGCGCGTTCAAAAAGCTCAAGGTCGCAGAGCAGCAGCCGGGACGAATAGACCAGCGGAATCCCGCAAAGTTTCCCGTCAATGTAGAACGGGTCAAAGATATTGTCGATGAACAGCGAGCGGTCGGGGTAACAGGCGTCGAGTAGCGGAGCGAGGTCGAGAAACTCGTCGTGCATGCTGAGCAAGTGGTGGGTGACCCGCACCTCCATTGCCGCCCGCTCGAATTGGCGCGTCAGGTGCAAGTCCGGCAGTTCGGCGGCGATCAAGGGATCAACCGTGCCGCGCCAGAACTCGTTGGCGGTGGACAAAAAGGAATAGGGCAGGATCTGCTGCCGCCACTCTTCCTGAACATAAGTGCCGTTGCGCGGCACCGTCCGCAATACTCCCATCTGGGCGAGATTCTCGATCACCGCCTGGACGATCGGCAGCGTCACCTCGTTGGCCTCGGCGATCACCCGGGCTCCGGGGAGTTTGCCGCCGCCGGTCCAGGTGCCGCTTTCGAGCATCCGGAGAATGTAATTGCGCACCTGCAAAGTTTTGTTGATGATCATCGCAGCCGTCCTTTTGGTTTCTTTGATAAGTATAGCAAAGAATGCTGATAATGTCAAGGAATGTAGCACAAAAATAGTGAAAAAAAAGAGAATCCGCAAAAATTAATGCTTCTGACAATGTATCGTCGAGGGGAGAGCGGATCGATTGCGCGCAACGGGGTTCCGGACTGGATTTCGGCGATTGCGGCGCTATAGTATAAGGATGACACAACGCCGTTTTGAGCAAACCTAACCTGAATATTGCATGAATGGCCGAAAAATCTATCGCATCATTCTGGCGGTAAACATCTTGCAAAATCCTATCCGATAGCGCTGCTATCGGACTGCGGTATTTGCAAGCCGTTGCCATCCATAATGATTGCGATATATTTCCGGCGCTTCATGCAACATCCAGGCTAACCCGGGCCTGTTTTTCATGCGTATTTCTCTGGTATTTCCGCCCCGCACCGGCCCGACATATATGCCGCTCGGGCTCGCCTGCCTCGCCGCCGTCGCCGACCGCAAGGGGGCGGCGCTCGACCTCTTTGACGCCAACCTCGAACTCTGGAACGAAATCTGCGACCGCGACCTCGGCTTGAGCGCGATGCGCAACTTTGCCCGCGGGCCGCTCGGCATCTTTCTTAATTCCGAACTCTACACCGCCAACTGGGGCCGCATGGCGGAGGCGCGAGTGAGCATTAACCGCCTTGAGCAACAGGCGTCGAACTACCTTGCGGGCAACGGCATCGGCGGAGAACTCGCCGCGCTCCTCAGTCGCCAGAGCGAACGCATCGGGCGCGGCAATCCCGAAACAGTCGCCTTTTCGGCGATGTACCTCGATCAGCTGCCGTTCATTCTGGCGCTGGCGAAATACCTGACGCGGGAAGTCCGCTCCGGCTGCCGGTTGATCATCGGCGGCGCGGCGATGAGTGCGTTGTCGCCGGTGCAACTTCTCGACGCCGCGCCCTTTGTCGATGCGGTGCTGACCGGGGAGGGGGAGTATCCTTTTGCGGCGCTGCTTGAGGGCGGCGGCTTTGAGACCATTCCGGGATGTTATTTCCGGCGCGACGGGCGGATCGAATTCGCCGGGAAATGCGTGGTTCCCGCCGATCTTGCGGAACTTGCGCCGCCCGACTTCGGACAGCTGGCCGATCTCGGTTACTTCAATCCGGTGCCGGTGATGCCGGTTTACGGCTGCCGCGGGTGCAAGTGGCGGCGCTGCCGGTTCTGCGTTCACAACAACTCCTTTGGCCGCCACCGCCGCCGTCCGCCGTTCCGGCTGGCGCTAGAGATGGCGGACAAGCAAGCGCGCTTCGGCTGCCGTCATTTTTATTTGGTGGACCAGTACGTCGATCCGGGGTATCTCGACGAATTGAGCTCGGTGATCCTGACTCTCGGGATTGACTGCCGCTTTCAGGTGATGGCGCGGACGATTGCGGATTACACGCCCGAACTCCTCGACAAAGCCGCCCGGGCGGGCTGCTGCTGGATCAGCTGGGGAATGGAGAGCGGCTCGCAGACGTTGCTCGATCTGATGAACAAGGGAACCGGAGTGGCAAGCTCGCTTGAAGTGATCAAAAACGCCTCGGCGGCGGGTATTTCCAATCTTCTGATGATGATTTTCGGCGCGCCGGGTTCGGACGGACGGCGCCTCGATGAGACCTTCGCCTTTCTCGACCGGGCGTGGCCGTATATCGACGGGATGACCGCGAGTGCTTTTGTCCTCTTCGACCAGACCGCTTTCAGCCGCCATGCCGGTCAATACGGACTTGAGATCCTCGGCGGCAACCAGATTCTCAGCGTCGAAGGCAAGCCGATCGACGACATGAAACTCCGCTTCCGCCGCCAAAACGAAGAGCAAAGCGGCGAATCCCCGCTCGCCGCCGCCGAAATCGAACTCTGGGAGCGGCGCAAGGCATGGCTTCCCGAGCTCCCTTTTCACGGCCGGCTCTGCTGTGAACACTACCTCATCTACGCCGACGCCTGCCGCGCCGTCACCCGCCCCCGCAAGACCCTGCGAAGCGCTTGAACGAAAGGTCGGCCATGGCAGCTTTTTTTCATCGCAATTGTCCGCTTGAAACCGTTGCCGCGCATGTCCGCAAACAGTCCGCCGCCGGTTGCTTCGACCTGGCCGCCGCGGTGCGGAGTTTCCGCGACGGCGACGAGGACGAAATTTCCGACGTGGTGATTTCCGGCGATTACTCCGGCATCGACGGTTCCGGCTTGAGTTTCAACCGGGTGATTTTCGTTGATTGCAGGTTTCGCGGGGGGGATTTTTCGCGCGCTTCATTTATTGATTGCATTGTCTGGAATTCGGATTTGAGCAACGGGATGTTTGCGGCGAGTTTCTGGGCTGCGTCGTGCCTGGGCGAGAGCAAGGCGATCGGTGCGGATTTTACCGGCTGCCGGATGCGGCACATCCGCTTTGCCGGTTGCAATCTCCAATTCGGCAACTTCACGCAATGCCGCCTCGCCGGAATCCTGGCCGAAAAATCGGATTTCTCCGAGGCCGTCTTTGCCGAAACCATTCTCGGCGGCGCGACCCTGAAGGAGGTCAAGCTCAACCGGGCGACTTTCGTCAAAACGCCGCTCGACAACATCAACCTGACCGGTTGTTCTCTCGAAAATACCCGCTTCTCCGATTCCGCCGCCGAGTTGCGCGGGGCGATCGTCAACCCCTCGCAGGCGGCCGAACTGGCTAAACTGCTCGGCGTGGTGATCGAGTGAAATCCGCTTCGCGACCATGCGGCGCCCGCTTCTTCTCATCATTTTTTAACCTTGATCTTGCCGATTTCCTGTTGCAAAAAAGCAGTCGGACAAGTATACTATCATATTCATTTTTAAGTCAAAGGGAGTGCATGGATATGATGTTGTCGATGTGGAAACGTGGCGCCGCCTTGCTTTTGCTGGCGGTCTTGATGGTGAACGCCGCCGCCGGGGAGCCGGTCAAGTATGTCTTTTTGTTCATCGGCGACGGGATGAGCCTGCCGCAGCGGATGCTGGTCGAGGAGTTCTGCCGGGTCAACGGCCGCAAGGGACTCGCGATGAATGCGCTGCCGGTCCAGGGCGTCACCACCACCTACGCCGCCAACGCCTTCATCACCGACTCGGCGGCGGCCGGCACCGCGCTCGCCACCGGGAGCAAGACCAATAGCGGCTTCCTCGGCGTCGATCCGCAGGGGAAAGACCTCGAATCGGTCGCGGCAATCGCCAAACGAAACGGCCGCAAAG
>JBFWIO010000141.1:0-7613 GCA_050255955.1 Victivallaceae bacterium | reverse complement strand
TCCAATCTGTCCACGTCGTCCATGCGGGGTCACCGCGCATGGCTCCCCGCCTCCGCGCCCGCGTGTCCCCCCCCGCCCCGCCCGCACACAGCGCCCATCGGCCCCGCGCGCGGGCCTGTTGTTGCCCGTCCGTAGTCGTCCGTAGTCGTCCGTTGTCGTCCGTAGCGGGGTCGCCGCGCACGGCTCCCCGCCTACGCGCCAGCGTGTCACCCCGCCCCGCACATACTCTCTCCAGCGTGTCCCCCAGCTCGCCCTCGCCCCTGCGCCGTCGTGTCGGTTTTATCGTTGCGGCACGCCGGGGAGCTGGAGATCGGGGCAGAAGTAGAGACTGCGGGCGGCAGAGTTGGGGTGGTCGAGACGGTACATGCACTCGGTGAAGAGGGCTTTGCCGGCTTCGCGCCAGTCGATACCGATGTTGGGGACCGGAGCGTAGCTCTGGACGTAGCGGCATTTGCCGTCGAAGCTCAGAATGGTGAAGTCGCCGGCAAGGTTGCGGCAGTGTTTGTTGCGGTAGTGGACCAGCGCGGCTTCGCTCA
Source organism: Victivallaceae bacterium (assembly GCA_050255955.1). Lineage (GTDB taxonomy): Bacteria > Verrucomicrobiota > Lentisphaeria > Victivallales > Victivallaceae > JAVBUI01. The sequence goes on along the minus strand of JBFWIO010000141.1, from coordinate 7,077 downwards.
TGGTTCCGTTGGCGAAAAGATATCCGGTTGACCGGTCGTCGAATAATTCGGCCGGCACCAGGTTTCCGTCAACGATGACTCCTTCGCAGTGGCCGCCGGCACGCTCGAATTCGTCTTTGAAGGCGATATAGCGATGGCGAGGCGCGCCGAAGTTGAGGTAGAAGAATTTGACTTTGGCGATTTTGCGGGCGACGAAATAGTCGCTCGCAATCGCCGCCGCGTCAAAGGGGTCGAGATCGACCGTCGAAACCTGACGGTTGCCGGGTAGCGACATCGTCAACCCCACCGCCGGCAACGTTGCCGGGAGTTTGAGCGGAGCCCAGTCGTAGGAACCAAGGAAGATGATCGCGTCACTGCCGGCAACCTCATCTTCGGTGATTTCGATCGACTGACGCTGGAAGTAGTGGCGGAAGTGCATTTCCAGACGGCAGTTGTTCTCCGATGCCATCTCCTGGAGTCCGAGCAGCGAATGGGCACTGTAGGTTTCCTGATATGAAATGTCGTTGGGGCAGGAGCCGAATACCGCAATCCGGCGATTCGGAGTGGTCAGATTGCCGTTGCCGTTGGCCCTGACATAAACCCCGTCGCTTCGCCGGACTTCGAGCAATCCGAGCTTTTCCAGCTCAAGCACACTGTTGCGGGCGGTGGACAGCGTGGTATTAAATTGTTCGGCAAAGACCCGTAAGGTGGGGAGCCGGTCGCCTTCGCGATAGGCTCCGCATGCAATCATTGCCTTGAGGTGGGCGACCAGTCGCCGCCGGGAGTCGATGGCCATAATAGACTTTCTTCGATTGGAAAGATCAGCTTCGGCGGATTCACCGGATATCCACACAATGTACATCCGGTGAATCGGCTTTGCAAATCATTTTCCGGTTTTTTCCGCCGCCGGCAAGGGACAGCTCACCAGATGGGTGTGGCTGCCGAAATAGAGCCGGTCGCCGAGCACGTCGCCGCCGGTTCCGACCGGTACCGGCGATTTGATTTCACTCTCTACGGCGAGGGTTTCCGGATTGATTTTGAGAATCGCCGACGGCGTCAGGATGTAGACTTCGTCGCCGCGCCGGACGAACATGCGCGGGCCCTGCTGCCAGATCGCGCCGCCGTCATACTGCTTGATCGAAACGCTCTTTTCGACTTTTTTGGTCGCCGGATCAAAGAGGAAAAGCTTTTCGCGGTCGGCGATGCCGAGGATTTTGCCGGTCGCGCTGACGGTGAGGTCGTGGTAAGTTCCGACTTTCTCCGCAAACAGCGGCGTGCTCCAGACGATTTTGCGGCTCGGGAGGTCGAATTCAAAGAAAAGCGCATTGGGCGCCTTGACCTCGCCGCCGGTCCCGGCCGCGACCGAGGTTCCGCCGAAAATCCGGCCGTCCGGGAGCACCGCAAGCGAATAAATCGAGAGGTCTTTCAGCAATTTGGCATTGGGAATAACCTCGGTTTTGTCCTTGTCGCGCTCCCAGAGCAGCATTCCGCCGCCGGTCGAGCCGTATTCGGGGGTGCCGCCCATCAGCAAGGTTTTGCCGTCGGCGGAAATTTTGAGGACATGCGGCCGGATCACATGCGGCGCGGCGTTGTCGGGGATGTAGCGCGGATTGCCCTTGGCTTCGACGATGAAACGCGGAATACCGTCGAATTTGGCGTCCAGCGTCCAGTCCACCAGATAGCCGCCGTTGTAACCGCCGATGAAAAGATGATTCTGATAGGGCAGTACGGTGTTCCACTGGAGGCAACCGTTGCGGTCGAGCATGGTGTCATTGGCGGGGTCGTAAACGAAGTTGCGCATCGGGAACGAGGACCCGCCGGTGATGAGCCCGGTCGAAGTCGCCGCCACCGACATCAGGTGCGCGCCCTCGCTCGGATAATCGAGTTTGTACTCGGTCCGCTTGCCCTCCGGCGAGACGATCCGGGCGTAACGATCGACCGGGTCGAAGCGTTCAACCACCCATTTTTTCTGGAAGTCATTGGCGCCGAGGAACTGTGAACCGGTTTCATACCGTGCCGCAGGTTTGATATCCGGGCGCTTGTCGAGTTTCTTGAATGTGCCGCGATAAAATTCGTACCACGGCGCATCGGCTTTTTCGCAGGCTTTTTTCCAGCCGTCGACGAGGTTGCGCAAATTGTGGTAGGCGAGCACCGTGCCGTATACTTTGCCGTTGTCGGCGCGGAAAAGCATGGGGCAACTTCCCGCGGGCCGGTCGGCTTCGGCGAAAACTTCGCGTTTCTCGCCGGTGGCGGGGTTGAAGATCACGAACTGCCCTTTGGTATTGCCGACGCCGAAATAGAGGTAGCCGGCATCGTCGGCAACCAGGGTCCGGTGGTACTGCGGCCAGTTTTCTTTGCGGAGCGAGCCGAAATCCTTGAACGCGCCGGTGGCCGGATTGTAGGAGACCAGTCCGCTGTCGGGGTAGGTGATCGTGTAAATGGTGCCGTCATCGGTTTCAGTCATCGCCATGCCCATGCCGGAGTGGGTCGGCTTGACGGCGGTGAACTTGCGGCTCACCGGATCGAATTCGAGGAAATGACTGCTGTGATGGGTGTAAAAACGGTTTTTGCTGCTCCTCAGCGATGCGAAAATATTGTGGAAATCATTGGGCTCGAACGGAGTTTTGACCATCTCCCCCTTGCCGGTGGCAAGGTCAAAGACGTACATTCCGTAAGTGCCGCGATAATCCGCGAAGTGAAGCAGCCAGAGGTCTTCGCCGTTGGCCCCGACCGCGGCCACCGCGCCGCGGGTGCTGCTGGCGGGAACACAGACGCCGTGATCGAGAAAGCCGTCGGCGAGCGGCTTGGTGGCGGCAGTCGCGATCAGCGCGAAACTGCCGAAAAGAACGGATAAAATGGCCTTGGTCATATTCAATTCCCGGCGTTGATATGGTTTTTCTGGTGAACGAGGTCGACCTGGTGATTTTTCACCGCCATCCGGTTCTGCGCGCCGACGTGACCGTCAACGTAGAGGAACGACACCGTATTGCCGTCGCCGCGATGCAACACATTGGGGCGGCAGGCAAGGTTGTCGACGGCGCTGGCCGCCCTGATATGGTTGTTGAGGTTGATGCCGGCGCTGTAGTCGCCGTTGGCATTGTTATACCCGGTGGAGTAGACGCTGCCGGTGGTGTTCTGGGCGGCGCCGTCGACGATCAAAATGCCGACCGAGGGATAGAGGATTTCTTTGAGCTTGATGAATGTGCTGCCGTTCTGGCGGTAGGAATCCTGCTGGCCGAAACCGGCGGCGGCGTAACCGAGCGAATACATCCGCAGAAAAGTGTAATTCACCTGATCCTTGAACCCCTTTGACATCTGATAGGTCTGGGCGATCGGGGCGACGGTCGGGCAGTTAAAAGGATTGGAGGTTTTGGTCTTGACCAGCGCGCTCAGGGGGTCGCCGTTGTAGTACATTTTGGCCAGCACCATCGGCCAGCGGCCGGAAGAGCCCATGGTGCTGAACCACGAAGCCATATTGGAGGGGAGAATCATGTCTTCGTAGGAGTCGGCGTACATCTGATGCATCAAACCCACTGTTTTCAGGTTATTGGTGCATTGGGCGGTACGCGCGGTTTCGCGCGCTTTGTTGAGCGCGGGCAGCAGCATGGCGGCCAGAATGGCGATGATGGCGATCACGACCAGGAGCTCGATCAACGTGAAACAGCGGCTTTTCTTCATTTCGGCTTCTCCTTTTAGTTAAGGTCAAGGGTTGTTATTGTTTGCTAATTGTTTATCTTGCAAAACAATTATATAACAAGATTGAACAAAAGGCAAGTGAAATCCGGAAAAAAAACGGTTTTTTGTCGCCGGGACCCATTGGAAGGGGTGTGTTTACGGAGGCGGAATCCGAAAGGCGCCGGGACCGCGTTTGCATAATTAAAGATGAAGTGTATGTTATCATAAAATCATTCGAGGGGAGGATTGGTGCGATGTATCAACGTTTTTCTTTGCCGGTATTGTTCGCCATTGTGATGATCGCCGGCTGCAAGCCGCAGACGGTTCCGCCCGCACCGCCGCCGGAGGTGACGGTCGCTCCGGCCACCGTGCTGCCGGTTCGCGGCAGCATCACGGTGATCGGCGAAACCGTCCCGGACCGCCGGGTCGAACTGGTCGCCCGGGTCGAGGGCACTTTGCTCAAACGCAACTTCGTCGAAGGCCAGAAGGTCAAAAAAGACCAGGTCCTCTACGAAATCGAGCCCGACGTTTATCTGGCCAACGTCAAAGCCGCCGAGGCCGACCTCGAAAAAGCCCAAGCCGGACAGATGAATGCCAAAATCGACTACGAACGCCAGCTCAAACTGGTCAAACAGGACGCGGTCAGCGAACGCGCGTTCAACAACGCCACCGCCATCAAGATGGAGGCCGACGCCGCCGTCAAAGCCGCCGAGGCGGCGCTGGCCAAGGCCAAACTCGATTTGTCCTACACCGAAATCCGTTCGCCATTCGACGGCTGGATCGGTTTCTCGACGGTCAGCGAAGGCAACCTCCTGAGCCAGAAGAACCGGATTCTCGCAAGCGTGCTCAAGACCGATCCGATGCGGGTTGAATTCGTGCTCAACGAAATGGACCTTCTGCGGCTGATCGGTACCGGCAAGGCCCCGGCCACTCCGGAAGACCTCAATGTCCGGCTCTATTTTCAGAACGGCAATGAATACAACCTTCCCGGCGAAGTCAAATTCTGGGACAACCAGCTCAACTCCAGCACCGGCACCTTCAAATTCCAGGCCACTTTTCCCAATCCTGACGAAAAGCTGATTCCGGGAATGTTCGTCCGGGTCAAACTTGAGCCCAAAAAAGCGCATGAGGAACTTACCGTTCCGGTTGACGCGGTGATGAGCGACCAGGCCGGGGATTACGTCTACGTGGTCGCCCCCGACGGCATGGTCAGCCGCCGGACAATCAAAACTTCGTACCGCGACAAAGCGATCGCGGTCGTCACCGACAACCTCAAAGCCGGCGAAAACGTGATCGTCAACGGCCTCCAGAAAGCCCGCCCCGGGATTAAGGTCAAAGCAGTCGCCGCGCCGCCGTCCGGCCCCGCCGGGAACAACGCAATCACGCCGGTTGCGGCCGGAGGCGCAAACAAATGATCAGCCGTTTTTTCATCGAACGGCCGCGTTTCGCATTTGTGATTTCAATTGTGATCACGCTGGCCGGACTGGTGGCGATTTTCACTTTGCCGGTGACCCAGTATCCCAATATCGCTCCGTCGCTGGTTTCGGTCAGCACCGTCTACCCCGGGGCCGACGCGCTGACCGTTCAGGAAACGGTGATTCAGCCGCTTGAGACCCAGATCAACGGGGTCAAAAAAATGCTCTACATTGCGTCGAGTGCGACCGACACCGGGATGGCCTCGATCACCGTCACTTTTGGCATCGGTACCGATGGCGACCTCAACACGGTCAATACCCAGAACCGGGTCAACTGGGCCAGCGCACAGTTGCCGGAGGAGGTGCGCCGTCAGAGCGTGATCGTCAAGGAAAAGTCGAGCAATATGCTCCAGGTGATCACCGTCCACTCGCCCGGAGGGACTTACGATTCCTTGTTCCTCAACAACTTCGCCACCATCACGCTCAAGGATGAACTCGCCCGGATTCCCGGCGTGGGCGACGTCCAGGTGCTCGGCGAACTCAAGTACGCAATGCGGATCTGGCTCAATCCGGACAAGCTTGCTTCCCTCAAAATGAGCGTCGAAGAGGTGACGGCGGCGATCAAAGCGCAGAATGTTCAAGTCTCCGCCGGGGCGGTCGGCGACGCACCGGCCGATTCCGGGCAGCGCTTCCGCTATTCGATCCAGACTCAGGGCCGGATGACCGATGTGCAGGAATTCGAAAACATCGTGGTCCGCTCAACTCATTCCGGCGAACAGGTCAAATTGCGCGACATCGCCCGGGTTGAACTCGGCGCCGAGAATTACGGCTCGACCGGCTCCTTCAACGGCAAACCCGCCGCGCTGCTCGCGATTTACCAGTTGAGCGAAGCCAACGGGCTCGATATCGCACAACAGGTGCGCGAAAAAATAGCAAGCCTGAAACCGCAGTTCCCGGAGGATGTCGAGTGCTCGATTCCATTCGACAGCACGGAATTCATCACCGCCTCGATCGACGAAGTGGTGGTGACGTTGTTTGAAGCGGTGCTGCTGGTGATTCTGGTGACTTATCTCTTTTTGCAGGACTGGCGCTCGACGCTGGTGCCGACGGCGGCGATACCGGTGTCGCTGATCGGGACGTTCGCGGTGATGCTGTTGATCGGGTTTTCGATCAATCTGATCACTCTATTCGGCTTGATTCTGGCAATCGGGATCGTGGTTGACGACGCGATTGTGGTAATTGAGAACATCAACCGGCTGATGGAGGAAGAGAAGCTTTCGCCCAAAGACGCCGCCGTCAAGTCGATGGAGCAAGTCACCGGTCCGGTGATCGCGACCACGCTGGTGCTGCTGGCGATGTTCATTCCGGTTTGCTTCCTGCCCGGCATCACCGGCGAAATGTATCGCCAGTTCGGGATTACGATTTCGGTGGCGGTGGTGATTTCGAGCATCAATGCTTTGACCTTGAGCCCGGCACTGAGCGCGCTGATCCTGAAACCGGCGGGCGCGGGGGGCGTTCGCCGGAAGTTCATTTTGTTCCGCTGGTTCGACCGTTTTTTTGACGCGATGACCCGCGGCTACGGCAAACTGGTCGGGCCGGTGGTTCGCAAGGCGTTTCTGATGCTGCTGTTTTACGCCGGTTTGACCGTGCTGTCGCTCTGGATGTACAACCGTTTGCCGACCGGCTTCATCCCGGACGAGGATCAGGGCAAGATTTTTGTGAACATCCAGCTTCCCGACGCCGCTTCACTGCCGCGCTCGGTCGCGGTGACCGAAAAGGTGATCGAAATCGCCAAAGCCGAACCGATGATCGAAAGCGTGATCGCGGTGCCGGGCTTCAGCATCCTGACCAGTTCGCAGGCGTCGAACAATTCGCTGCTGATTCTGTCGCTCAAGCCGTGGAAGGACCGGACCACGGCCGAACGCAGTCAGGACGCGGTGCTGCGGAGGTTGCTGAACAAGTTCGCGACCATACAGGAGGCGGCGGTGGCGGCGTTCGGAATGCCGTC
>JBFWIO010000140.1:0-7613 GCA_050255955.1 Victivallaceae bacterium | reverse complement strand
AAAAAAAACGACAGCTCCTTGATTTCCAAGCCGTATGAACTATAGTTTGTTTTGATCAACACCGAAAGTGAGACGATGAACAAACGCACCCGTCCGGCCTATTCGCAGATGACCGAGCGTCTGGAAACGCTGATCGCCAGCGGCGCGTATCGCGGCGGCGACAAACTGCCGCCTTTGCGCGAACTCAGCGAAGAGTTCCAGCTCACCGGCTATGCGGTTTACGAAGGACTCAAACACCTGAGCCGCAAAGGAGTGATCACTCTCCGCCACGGCTCCGGCGCCTATGTCGTCGAAAAACGCCAGAACGGGACTGCTTCCGACGGTTGGAAAATCGGGGTTTTCGTCTCCACCGAACGGGTTGGCGCGGGATATTTGTCCTACTCACTTTTCGGCTTGCAGGAAGCGGCGATGCGCAAGGATTGCGTGCTTACGCTTCGCAAGCGCGACTATTATCAGTTCCGCGCGCCGGAGCCGCCCCTGGAGAGCCTGACCCACGGTTTTGACGGGATTGTCTTCCTCGGCGAGTATGATTATAAATTGCTGCCGACGCCGCTGACCGTGCCGGCGGTCGGGGTCGAGATGGATCATACTTATGACGGCATCGTCTCGCCGCTTTCGCTCGATCCGGTCACTTCTGCCGAAATCGCCGTCGATTTCTTTCGCCGCCGCGGCAAAAAAAAGGTTAAAGTCTTTTATTTCGCCGACGCGCCGCTTTTCCCCCGCCGGGCCGAGTGTTTCCGGCTGGCTTGGGAAGAGTTCGGCCGCTGCGAGTTGAAACCATACGGCCTGGTCGACGAACTGGAGCTCTCCAGCGATCCGTCGGTCGGGTTGCTGTTCTGCGGCGGGAGCTTCTGCGAACGCTTTTTGTCGAGCTATCGCGCATCGACCGGCAAGGTTCTGACCGATAAGGTCGCGGTGCTCAGCATCGACGGCAAGTCGCTCCTGATGCCCGGTTACCAGCCGGTTTCGACCATCGCGATCGACTGGAGAGTGGCCGGGGAGGCGGCCTTTGATGAACTCCTTCGCCGGATGGAGCATCCCAGCGCCGAGGCCCGCCGGGTCTACCTCATTCCCAAACTTCACGAACTCGCCTGAGCCGGTCTCCTCAAAAGGGAACCCCGTCGTGGTCGCCGTCCCCGCCGCTCTTTTGCAGCTCGGCGATGAACAACGGGACGATATCGGCCAGCTTGGCCGGGCCGATGCCCTTGATTTCCAACGCTTCGTCCGGGGTCGCCGGGCGCGCTTTGGCAAAGGCCGCCATCGCGGCATCGGTCATGATCACATACGCCGGGACGCCGCGCTGGCGCGCGAGTCTGGCCCGCAGTGAACGCAACCGCTCGAAGTCGTCATCGTCGCTGCCGTCAGGAGCGACAGGAACGCGGGCGTTTCTCTTCGTCGCCCCGGGCGTTTTCACCAGTCGCGGGGCGAGGGGGAATTCGGGCAGAGGTTCGCCGTTGAGGTATTCCAGCCCGATCGCGGTCAACCCGAGGCAGGGGTATTCGACCGAACCGGTTTTGGCGATCGCGCCGACGGATTCGAGCATTCGCAGCAATTCGATGATTTCGTTTTGCTTGAGATGCTTGAGTTTGCCGAAGAAACGGGTCCGGTCGAGCCGTTTTTCGACGATTTCGGCCCGCCGCGCTCCCGCGAGAATCATTCCGATCTTGCCCGAGCCGAGCCGGCCGTCGAAGAAATCGACCGCGCCGAGGACGGCGAGAATTTCAGTCGCTTCCTGCTGGTCGGGTTTGCGCAGCGCGTGCCCGCCGTAGCCGGTGTCGGCGTCGCACAGATCACAATTTTCACAGCGCCAGGCTCCGGCGTCTTCGCCGAAGTAGCTGACCAGATAATGCTGACGGCAGTTGTGACGCCGGGTGTAGCCGATCACGTCCTCAAGACGCGAGAGCTCAAACTGGTGCTTGCGTTCAAGCTCGGCGAAGTCGATGCCGAGCTCCTCCTCCGGGCGCGCCAGCACCTCGATCGCCCGCCCGCCAAAGGGAGGCTGCCAGCTCAAACATTCGCCGTCGAGCGCCCGCAACACCCGCTTCAATTGCTCAATATTGAGCCCCGCCACCCGGACCAGCTCCTCAAAGGAACAGCGGAAATCGCGCTTGAGCGCATCTCCGAACGTCCGGATCATCCGCGAAATGAAGCGCGAACGCTGGGTCGCTTCGCCGCCGTGGAGTTGCGCGAGTTCGCCGAGGTCGCCGGTGAAGCGGATGACGCCGCGGGCGGAGGGGTTGAAGGAGCGGCCGATCACCCCGGCTTTTTCCAGCACCGATAGCGCGTTTGAAACCGCGCTGTCGTTTTTCGCCTCCGGCAACAGCGAAGCAAGATCGCCCGGATTCATCTCGATCGCTTTGCCGCCCGCCTGGGCCGACAAGTCGCACAAGACGGCAAAGAGCGAACGCACCAGTTCCGGCGGCGGATTGCTCATGTCGATCAAAAATTCCTGAATAAAACGGTCGCTGTAGGAAAAAAGAAGAATGCACTCGGCATCCTCGCCGTCGCGCCCGGCGCGCCCGGCTTCCTGATAGTAGGCTTCAAGCGAGCCGGTCAGGTTGTAATGGATTACCCGCCGCACGTCGGAACGGTCGATCCCCATCCCGAATGCATTGGTCGCCGCCAGCACCGGGCAGCGGTCGTTCATAAAGCGGTCCTGCGCTTCGGTACGGTCCTCGTCGCTCATCCCGGCGTGGTAGGGAATGCACTTGAAGGTGGCGGCCAGCTCCTCGACCGCTTTGCGGGTGGAGGCGTAGATGATGGTCGGCTTGGGGTCGGCGAGGAGTTTGGCGATAACCCGTTCCTTGTCTTCCTTGCGCGGGCACTCGGCGACCGAGAAGCGGAGATTGGGGCGCTTGAAGCCGGCCACCTGGAGCTCCATGTCCGGGCGCCGGAGCTGTTTGCGGATGTCGTCGCGAACCTGTTTGGTGGCGGTCGCGGTGAAGCCGCAGATCTGGCCCGCCCCGAGCCGTTCAAGCACTTCGCCCATCCGGACGTAGGAGGGGCGGAAGTCGTGCCCCCACTGGCTGATGCAATGCGCCTCGTCCACCACCACCAGCGACGGCGGCGCATTGGCGAGCAAGGCGAGAAAGCCGGCGTGATCGAAGCGCTCCGGGGCGACGTAGAGCAGTTTGAGTTCGCCGGTGGCGGCGGCGGCAAAGGCCGCCTGCTGTTCCGCCGGGCCGATCATGCTGTTGACGCAGGCCGCCGCGATGCCGCGCTCGCGGAGCGCGTCAACCTGATCCTTCATCAGCGAAATCAGCGGCGAAATCACCAGCCCGTAGCCGGGCCGCATCAAAATCGGCAGCTGATAGCAGAGCGATTTGCCCGCCCCGGTCGGCATGATCACGCAGAGATCCCGGCCCTCCAGAATCTTCTCGACCGTTTCGCGCTGGTTGTCAAGAAAGTCGTCAAAGTGAAAAAAATGGCACAGCGCCTGGCGCGGATCAGCAAATGTCATCGGGGCCTTTCCACTCGAACTTGCGCAACTCGACGTGCCCGGTGAAACCCGGCGCGGGACGGAAGGCAAGGTATTCCAGCCGGCGGTGTTTTTCGGTCGCCGGATAGCATGTCCGGTAGTAAATTTTGTGGTCGGCTCCCCATTGCGGGAGCGACTCGTAGTTGGGTTCGATCAAATTCATATCGGGCTTGTACCCGTCATATTCGAATTCCGCGTAGCATAACTTGCCGCGTTCGAGCGATGCGGAGGCGCACGAGATATTGCTGCCGTAGATCACCGGCAATTCGAGCACCGGGCCGTCATCGGTGCGGAAGAGGTGGTGGCCCAGAAGATCGCGCGCCTCGTCCACAAACCAGCCGTCGAAAAACAGTTGATGCGGCCGCTTTTCGGTGGTGGTGTGGACCACCTCGATCCGGTTGCGGGCGGGCTCGAGCGCGTGGCGGAGCCGGTAGAGCTCGGCCAGCGTGAAGTCGCGGATGAGCGGATAATCTTCCGAATCGAGTCTGGAGTTCCAGCACATCGCGGCGGTGTAAAGCAGTTCAAAGAGAATGCCGTTGCGCTGCAGCGTCTTGAAATCGGTCGCCCCCCAGTTGGAGATCGAACAGCCGAGCAGATTGGGATGCTGCCGCCGCTTTTTCCATTCAGGAACGCAGCTTGCTTCGAAGTTGCCGAACATCATCGGGAAGTTCTTCTCGATATAACGCTGCTCGAAATTGCGGTCGATGCCCCAGTACCAGTGCATGATCTGGAGGTCTTCCGGCACCAGGTCGATGGCGCGGTGCGTCGCCGGAGTCTTGATGCCGTTGTCGGGAGCGTGCCACACCGAGAGTTCGGAACCGCCGCAATTGACGCCGTTCTTGAACTTGGCGTCAAGCAGTTTTTCGCCCCAGATCATGGTGGCGACGCCGCGTGACTTGAGGAATTCCGAGCAGCGTTTGATGTCGGCGGCATAAATCTCCGCCGCATCGAGCCCTTTGCAGCGGGGACACAGCCCGATCGAATAATACTCATCGTGGCCGATGTGCATCCGCTTGGGCCTGAAGACTTCGATGATTTCGTCGAAGAGATCGAAAAGCAGCGGATAATAGTCCGGATGGTTCGGGCACGCGGTATCGGGGTAGGGGTCCTCCGGACGCTCGGCGAGCTCGGGGTGACGGGTCAAAAGATAGTCGCAGTGCGACAGCGACGGCATCTCCGGAACCACCTCGATGAAGCGTTCGCGGCAGTAGGAAATCAGTTCTTTGACCTGCTTTTGGGTCAATACTTTGCCGCCGCCGTTGGTGGTGTGGATCGAATTCTTGTTCCAGTCAAAACTGTGCTGGATTTTCTGCGGCTTGCCGGAGTATTCGTTCATGAATTTGCAGTATTCGAGCCAGCCCTGATTGATTTCCGGGTGCGACTTGAACTCCATCGCCCCGCCGATTTCGATCATCAGAAAGTTGTAGCGGCAGCGGGCGAGGAAATCGACCAGCTTGCGGAACGCGGCGAAACCGGCTTCGTCCGGCGCGGGCAGATAAATTTTGAGCCCGCGCAATTTGACCAGCGGCGAAGCGTAGACCAGCCGGTCGTGGATGTCCGGCTGCTCGAGCATCCGCAGAACCTCCATCGCGCCGTGGAAGCGACCCAGTTCGCCGGTGGCGTGCACTTCGATCCGGCCGCCGTCCAGACGAATCGCAAACGCTTCGTCGTCGAGCCGGCCCCGCACGCCGCATTCCTGTTTGAGGGCATCGCTGAATTCGGAGGAGAAGCGGATTTCATGCAGATCGCCGTCCTGCTTGCCGTAGCGCTTGATGGCTTCGGCGAAACAGGGCAGCGTCACCGCCGGCGCGCCGCTGATGGCGGCGCGCTCGGAAATTCCCCGCCGGGGGTGTCCAAAGTGGCGGATGAATTCATTGCAGAGATTGTCCGGCATCTGTCAACCCTCCCCGGTTGCTGTCTTTCAGAACTGATACTTTTCGCCGTAACCGTAGTGCTCGACCACGTAATCGACATCCTTGTCCCCGCGCCCGCTGCAGTTGGCGAGGATTGCCCCGCCGCGCATTTCTTTGGCCCGGCGCATCGCGTAGGCGATCGCGTGCGAGCTCTCCAGCGCCGGGATGATTCCTTCGTAACGCGAAAGCTTGAAGAACGCATCGACCGCTTCCTCGTCGGAGGCGGTGACGTAATTGACCCGTTTCTGCTGATTCCAGAATGCGTGTTCCGGGCCGACCCCGGGGTAGTCGAGGCCGCTGGCGATCGAGTATACCGGGGCGGGACCGCCGTCGGACTCCTGGAGCAGTATGCTTTCAAAGCCGTGGAGAACCCCCTTGGTGCCGTAAGTCATGGTTGCCGCGTGTTTCCCGAGCTCGCTGCCGGTGCCGAGTGGTTCGACGCCGCAGAGTTCGACCGCATCGTTGAGGAAGGCCGAAAACATCCCCGCCGCATTGCTGCCGCCGCCGACGCAGGCGGTGACCACGTCCGGCATGATGCCGGTCATCGCCAGGAACTGCTCGCGGGCTTCGAGCCCGATGCACATCTGGAAGTCCCGCACCATCATCGGAAAGGGGTGCGGCCCGAGCGCCGAGCCGATGCAGTAGATCGAATCGCGGTAATTCTTGAGGTAGGATTCAAAGGCCGAGTCAACCGCTTCTTTGAGCGTTTTCAAGCCGTGCGAAACCGGCACCACCCTGGCCCCGAGGATACGCATCCGGGTCACGTTGGGGGCCTGTTTGGCGATATCGACTTCGCCCATGTGGATTTCGCACTCCATCCCGAAATAGGCGGCGGCGGTGGCCAGCGCCACCCCGTGCTGACCCGCGCCGGTTTCGGCGATCAGGCGCTTTTTGCCCATGAATTTGGCCAGCAGTCCTTCGCCCATACAGTGGTTGAGTTTATGCGCGCCGGTGTGATTGAGGTCTTCACGCTTGAGGTAAATCTGGGCTCCGCCGATCAGCCGCGACAGCCGTTCGCAATGGTAGACCGGAGTCGGGCGGCCCTGGAATTCGCGGCGGATCCGGCGCAGTTCGTTGATGAACTGGGCGGAGTGGCAGATCGAGTTGTAGGCGGCGGTGATTTCCTCAAATGCCGGTTTGAGCTCCTCCGGGAGGTAAGCGCCGCCGAATTCGCCGAAGCGGCCGTTTTGATCGGGATAATTGCGAAAGTAAGTACGGTAATCCATGATAAAAACCTGTTGATTTGATGTTGGCTTATGTACAAGATAGCTTAAAAAAAAGGTTTTTCAAATTGTAAAAGGCGGCATCGGGCGTATAGTAAAGCATTTTTCAACCCATTTATTGTGAAAGTAAAAAACCATGAGCTCATCTTCCAGCGAAACCGTCACCATCAGCCGCGCCCTCGGCATCAATATGGCCGAATACCTCAAGAGCATGCCGATGGAACTTGATATCGCCGTCCTCACCGCCGCCATCGCCGAAACCTACGCGGGAAAGCCGCCGATGTCGGAAGAAGACTACCGCAACGGGATGAATCTCTGCCAGAACCGGATGAAAGAGGAAGCCGGCAAGCTCGCCGGCGAAGCCGCCAAAGCCAATATCGCCGCCGGTGCCGAATTCCTCAAAAATAACGCCGCCAAAGCCGGGGTCAAAAGCACCCCGAGCGGCCTCCAGTACGAAGTCATCGCCGAAGGCTCCGGCCGCAAACCCGTCGCCGCCGACCAGGTCCGCGTTCACTACGTCGGAACCTTGCTTGACGGCACCGTCTTTGACAGCTCCGTCGCTCGCGGCGAACCTGCTGAATTCGGTCTTGACCAGGTGATCGCCGGCTGGACCGAGGGTCTCCAGCTGATGAGCAAAGGCGCCAAATACCGCTTCACCATCCCTGCCGATCTCGCCTATGGAGAACGCGGCGCGGGCAACGTGATCGGCCCCCACTCGACCTTGATTTTTGACGTCGAACTCTTGGAAATTCTCTAATTCCGACTGCAACCGGGGAGGGCGCACGCGCCTCTTCCGATCCGCCCGCCGATTCAATCAGAAATTCTGGTTGATGAAGCGGGCGATTTCTTTTTCGGTGCCGTAGAGATAGAGGATATCGTTGGCTTGAATCTCGGTTTCAAGTTTGGGCCGGCTGGTGAATTTGCCGTCGTTTTGGTGGATGGCGAGGATGGTGACGGCGGAGTCTTCGTTTTTGAGCGTACTGATGGTGACGGCGAGAT
>JBFWIO010000139.1:0-7615 GCA_050255955.1 Victivallaceae bacterium | reverse complement strand
GAAGCGCCAACCCCGCCCTCCGTCGTACGGAGTCGCAGTCCAGCGCGCGAAAAGCGCTGGTCGCTCACTCTATAGTGAGCGAAGCTAAGCGAAGCGCTCCCCCTCCATCGCGGGCGGAGCCCGCTCCACACTGCGGGAGCGAAACAAGTGGCGCAAGAGCAACGCGAATTGCGACGCGCGATTGAGCGAAGCAGGGCTGTTGACGGAGAATGTTTCGCACGGAGGCACGGAGGCACGGAGGCACGGAGGAAGAGTTTGGAATAGCGGATTGAGCGTGGGCGCTGGCGCGGCCGGTCGCTCCAGCCGCTGGCGCGTCCTCCGCTCGGGCCGGGCTCAGCGGCAAAACTCGTTTTGCCTCTTTGAGCTGGGGCTTCGCCCGGAGCGGGAACGGCGAGGTTCCACCTCGCACACCGCCAAAGGGCTCCGCGCCCTTTGGAAACCGCGCAAGGGCGCGGCCCTTGACCGGGATACAAAAGAAACACATCAACCATATAAGGAAACAGACAATGAGCAGACTTGAACAAATCTTCGATCGCTGCAAGCGCGAAGAACGCAAGGCGCTGGTGATTTTCGCCAGCTGCGGCTGTCCCACGATGAACGACAGCGAAATCCTGATCGAAGACGCGATCGAAAACGGGGCCGACATCATCGAACTCGGCGTGCCCTTTTCCGACCCGATGGCCGACGGCAAAGTGATTCAGGCGGCTTCGCAAGTGGCGCTGGCCAACGGTGCCGATTTCGGCAAAATCCTTGAGCTTGCCGGACGGCTGCGGCGGAAATATCCGGAGACCGGACTGATCGTTTTCAGCTACTTCAACGTACTGTTGAGCTACGGCCTCGAACGCGCGGCGGCCGCGATGGCGAAACAGGGCATCGACGGCGTGCTGGCGGTCGATCTGCCGCTGGAGGAACGCGGCGAATTGAGCGGCATTTGCAACGCGGCGAATTTGAGCTTGATCCCGCTGGTGTCGCCCTCGACTTCGGAAGCGCGGGCGGCTCAAATTGTCGCCGGGGCGACCGGCTTTGTCTACTGCGTCACCGTCCGCGGAGTGACCGGCGAACGCGGCGAACTCCCGGCGGAGTTGCGCGAACGGCTGACCCGGCTCCGGCAACTCAGCCCGGTTCCGGTGCTGGCCGGTTTCGGCATCGCCGACGGCAAATCGGCCCGCGCGGCGGGAGCCGACGCCGACGGCGTGGTGGTCGGTTCGGCGGCGGTGCGGATCTGCAACGGCCCCGACCCGCTGCCGGAAAAACGCAAAAAACTCGGAAGTTTGGTGTCAGAGCTCGCCGCCGCCTTGAAAAAATAGCGATCAAGTCATATCTTAACAAAAATCTAACAAGCTCGATCCGGGCGGATGATGGAGTTGAGATATGACCAAACTGAATGACCGCGTCGCCGGTCCGTGGGCTTATGCCGCGCCCGGCGCGGCGGCGGCGATCGACTATCTGCGAGGCGAGCCCGAAGCGGTGCGAAACGCGCCGGTGATCTGGAAAACGCGCTCGAAATTCGTCCGCCGGGTCAAGCTCCCGGATGAACTCGGCGGCTTCGACGTCGCCTACAAATGTTACGCCAACCGCCGCCCGCGACGCTATCTTCTGCGGCGTTCGCCGCAGGGGCGCGAAGCGGCCAATTTCCTTCGCCTCTCGGCGCTGGGCTTGCCGCTGGTCGAATTGCTGGGGGCGGGCGAGACCCGCACGCTGTTCAAGCTCGGCAAGGGCTACATCATCACCCGCTACGCCGGGGACTTCGTTTCCGGCGCGGGATTTCTCGCCGGCGGCGAAGACCGGTCAAAGGTGGAACTTCGCACCGCCTACGCCCGTCAGGTGCTGCGTTTTCTCGCGGTCGCCCACCGGGCGGGGTTCCTCCACCTCGGCGCGCGGTTGCAGAACTTCCTCTGGCGGCAAAAGGACGGCGAGATGGAAATTCTCGGCCTCGACTTCGCCTCCAGCCATTTTCTCCCCTGCCGGCTGCCCGGGTTTCTGGCCGAACTCGACCTCAAACAATTTTTCCGCGACCTCGCGCCGGAAGCGGCGGAGGAGCAAATGCTGCGCGACTATTATCATTCGGTCAAGGAGTAAGCGCGTGAGAAAAGAAATTCGCTGGGGTCTGCTCGGCTGCGGCCGGATCGCCGAGGTTTTTGTCCGCGCTTCGCGCCATTGTCCCGACAGCCGGATTGTCGCGGTCGGCGGTCGCGATCCTGAACGCACCCGGACATTTGCCGCCGCACACGGGATCGACCGCCATGGCGACTATGCCCGGGTGCTCGCCGATCCCGAGGTCGATGCGGTGTACATTTGCATGATCCACCACGAGCACGCCGAGTGGACGCTTCGCGCCCTCGAAGCGGGCAAGGCGGTGCTGTGCGAAAAACCGGCCGCGCTCGATGAAGAGTCGATGCGCAAGGTGGTCGCGGCGGCGGCGGCGCGCAATCTGCTGTTTCAGGAGGCGTTCATGTACCGCTTTCACCCCCAGACCGCGGCGCTGCTGGCGCTGCTGGCGGAAAAACCGGTCGGGGAGATCCGGCATGTCGAAGCTTCATTTGGCCGTTATTCACCGTACAATCCCGATTCACGGCTTTTCCGTCCGGATTGGGCGGGCGGGGTGATTTACGATGTCGGCGTCTATCCGGTGAGTTTCGCAAGTCTGATCGCGGGCGGCGCCGAGCCGGTGACGGTCGCGGGGTGCCGGGTGATCCGGCACGGCGTCGATGTTCACGCGGCGGCGGTGCTGGGCTTTGAATCCGGCCTGACGGCGGAAATCGCCTGTTCGTGCGACTGCGATCTTGCCGGCAACGCGGTGATCCGGGGGACGGCGGGCACGATTGAGCTTCCCCGCCCCTGGGTGATGTCGCGCGGCGAGCCCGAACCGGGGTTGATCATCCTGCGGCGCGACGGCAAAGAAGAGCGGCGCGAAATAGCATCGGAATACAACTCTTTCAGCTGCGAACAGCTTGCCTTCGCCGAAGGCTGGCGGCGCGGCCAAACCCGCCTCGAACTCCCGGCGGTGACCCCGCCGGAAAGTTGCGCCGTCATCCGCGCCGTCAAACGCTGGCACGACTGCTGAAGTTTCAGCGCATCTCGACAACTAATTTCTCGGTATTGAGCTTGCAGTTCACATCGAGCGGAACAAGCTTGAGCGAAGGGTCGCTGTCGGTGACGAAAACGCCCTCGACCAGCACTGTGTCGTTTTCCTTTGGCTCAACTTTGATTTTCGCCCCGAAGCCGTCGATGATGTCGATCGGATCTTCTTGCTGATACAAGGTCAACCGCGGGCCGGTGCCGTAGGGTTTCTCAACTTTCATCTTGTGCCATTTGCCGGGCTTGACGCCGGGGATGTTGAACGTGATTTCATTTTTGAGCGTGGGCGAGTCCAGTTGCTGTTTGACCGCCACCAGATAGGAGCCGGTGCTTTCCCGGGTCACCAGTATGGTGTAGGCGACATGTTCGTAAACCGGTTTCGGCTCGGCATTGGTGACGCAGCCGCCGGCGAGCATCGCCGCGACGGCGGCGGCGAACAGCCGACCCGCGAGAGTGGACAGTTTCATTTTTGCGCCTCTTCTGACTTGTTATTTTTTTGACTTAACTTCAGCATTACAATTTCCGGAGCACAGCAGAGACGGGCTTTGATGATTGAGGTTCCCAGTCCGAAGCTGATCAGCAGCTTCCGCCCGCCATGCTGATAAAAACGCCCCTCGTACTTGCGGCCGTACGGCGATGGAATCAACAGCGCGCCAAACCACGGCAGCCGGATCTGCCCGCCGTGATAGTGGCCCGACACCATCAGCTCGTAGGGCAGTTTGAGTTCATCAAAATAATCCGGCGAATGCGACAGCACGATCGCCGGCTCATCGACCGGCGGCAGATGATTCAGCCGCAACGTCCGGTGCCGGGTCATCCGGTCCGGCAGTCCGATCAGATTGACCGCGCATCCGTTGATTTCAAGTTCGGCGGTTTCGTTCTCCAGCACCTTGATGCCGACGCTTTGCAGTGCCGATGCGACTGCCGGTCCGTCGTGCCAGTGGTCGTGATTGCCGAGCACCGCATAGACGCCGTATTTTGCCCGCAGCGGCCGCAGCAATCCGGCGATTTCCGCCGGGGCGGCGTTTTGACTTTTGCGGTCATGACGTCTGCCGATGAAATCACCGGGCAGCAAGATCAGGTCGGGCTCCTCACGGTTGGTGATTTCGACGATCCGGCGCGTCCGTTCAAGTTCGCCCGGCGTGTTCGTCTGATGCAAATCGGCCAACACCGCGACTTTGAAGCCGTTGAGCGAATCGTGCCAGCGGTCGAGTTCAATCGTCCGGTGCGAAACAGTGATCATCGCCGGTTCCCAAATCAGCGCCCGGCAGACCAGCAGCACCAGCGCCGACACGGTCAGAATTGCCGCCGCCGTCCATTTGAGATGTCGTTTTTTGATCATGCGGTTGCGTCTGTCCGGTTGTCCGTCGTCGGTCTCTGCCTTGTCGATAAATATAGCGCATTTTTTGAAATCCGCAACTTGCGTTCCACTTTTCGGCGGGTATGGTAATCTTATGAAAGCAATGTGGCGAAAATGCATGCCGGCGATCGACTCGTTCGGCCGTCTGATCGAACGAAGCCGGAGCTGGTTTCGCCCGGAAGAGTTTTTTGTCCTCCTGATCGAACCCCGCCACGGCGCGGGCGAACTGGCCTATCCGGTGGCGGCGGTCGATGCCGCCGCGGTTGAACGCGGCTGCCGCCGGGGACGGTTGTCAAGTCACGAAGCGCGAATTCTTCTACATTACCTCAAAACCGGCTCCCGGGTGCTCGGCATCGTCGATGACGACGGTCTGTTGCAGGCTTGGTCGGTCATCTCTCATGACCGCGATTTCAGCAAATCCGACATTTTCATTCCGGCCGGTCAACTCGGCTATATTCACGACACCCAGGTCAGCCGGCTTTTTCGCGGCAAGGGAAGGGGGGAAGCGATTAACCGGGCGGTGGCGCGCACCCTCGGCCAGGATGAAAAACTGCTGACATTGGTCCGCAGCTCCAATCGTGCCGCCCTCAAAGCATGGAAAAAATGCGGCGCCAGTCCGATCCTCCGGATCAACAGCCGCCGCTCTTTGCTCAATTGCTGGTACGGCAAGTAGCCGCTTCCGGATCAATCCTGAATCACTTTTGCAATCGGCTCAGCCGTCAGAAGAAACTGGTCGGGGAGGGATTGAAATATTCGTAGTTCTTTTTGGCGAACTTCTGAAGCCCGGCGGCGGTGACCTGGTTAAATGGATACTTGATCACCACCCAGGTGGCGTCTTCGCTGGCCAGCGGCTGGGGCGAGAAAGAACCTTCGTAGTATTTGTCGATCATCATCGCCACTTTTTTGTCGCGGAAGTCGATCGCCATGATCGTCCACATCCGGACACCGCGCTCGTCAAGCTGAAGCGCGAGGTCGTAGGTATCCGGCTGGTCGGCGCGCGGCAAAAGCTTGATATCCTTGATATTCTTGGAGCTGAAGAACTGATTGGTGTTGATCCACACCTTTTTGCCGTCGAAAGTCGAAATCTCCGCTTCCAGGTCCCCGGCGCGCGGGTAATCGACGATCTGGAACAGCGTCAGCACGAATTTGGGCTTGTATTCCTCACCCCAGGTCGACTTGCTGGTTTCGGGATTCATCGCATCTTTCCAGGCGTCGCTGAGGGCTTCGCAGCCGGCGATGCCTGTCAGCAGTACTGCGGCGGTGCTGATCATGAGTATTTTACGCAAAAACATTTCGGAGAACCTCCCTCTATTCAAAATGCCATAATATAAACCCCGTCATCACAAATAGCAAGCTGTTTTGCCGAAAGTCGCCGGTTTTTGCCGCCGGGACTTGGAAAAAAAAAGATCGGCGATGTATAGTAAGAACGTATAGTCATGAAAATACCCCGAATAAGGTTTTCTTTATGGAGCTCGAACCCATCCGCCGATGCCGCTATCTGGTGATCGGCGACCCGATCGCCCACAGCCGGTCGCCGCAAATGCAGAACGCCGGTCTCCGCGCGCTCGGCATCGCCGAAGAGTATGGCAAACTTCATGTCAAACCCGCCGAACTGACCGAATTTGTGGCATATGCCCGGCGTCATCTGTGGGGCGTCAACCTCACCATTCCTCACAAGGAACCGGTGATTCCGCTGATCGATTCGATTTCGGCGCAGGCGAAACTGGCCGGCAGTGTCAACACGTTGATCATCCGCGACGGCCGCATCGCCGGAGACTCCACCGACGGCTACGGCCTCGAAGGGGCGGTCCGCGAAGCTTTCGGCTACGGCCCGGAGAAGCTCGCCGCCTTTTTCGTCGGCACCGGCGGCGCGGCGCGGGCGGCGGCATTCCACTTTGCCGCGCGCGGCGCTTCGGCGCTCTATTTCGCCAACCGCACGGTCGAGCGCGCCGAGACGCTGGCCGCCGCGGTCAAGGCGGCTTTCCCGGCGGTCGAAGTCGGCGTCGCCGCGCTCAACGACCGCGCCCGATTCCGCGAGTTCACCGCCGCCAGCCGGGTGGTGGTGCAAGGAACCAGCTGCGGGCTGAAGGATGACGACCCCGCGCCATTCGATTTTACCTGGCTCGACGGCCTTGAGCCGCTCGATTGTTTCGACACCATCTACCGTCCGACGCCGTTTCTTGCCGAAGCCCGCCGCCGTCATTGGCGCGCCGCCGACGGGCGCTGGATGCTGCTTCATCAGGGGGCTCGCTCGCTTGAGCTCTGGACCGGGCGCGCCGCTCCGGTAGAGGCGATGCGCCGGGCGCTGGAGCAGAGCTTATGAACGCATTTCTGACCGAGGGGATGAATGAATGGTGGCTCCGGATCGGGATGTATGAGTCGATCTGGATCTGGGCTTTCTGGCTGGTGTCCGCCTTTATTCTCGGCAGTTGCATCGGCAGCTTCCTCAATGTCTGCATCTGGCGCATTCCGCTCGGCCAGTCGATCTCCGACGCGCCGTCGCACTGCCCCAAATGCGGAGTGCTGATCCGCTGGTATGACAACATCCCGCTTTATGGCTATCTGCGGCTCCGCGGCCGCTGCCGCAATTGCCGCGAAAAAATTTCCCCGCGTTATCTGGTCATGGAGATCGTCACCGGCGCGATGTTCGCATTGCTCCTCGCCAAAATCGGCTGGACCGGCGAACCCCCGGCCAAAGTGATGCTCTATTTCCCGATGGCGATGCTGATCATCACCACTGCTTTGATCGATTGGGAACACCGCTTGATTCCCGACCTGACCACGTATCCCGCGATGATCGCCGGGGTGACGGTGTCGTTCTTTTTCCCGTCGGTATGGGGGATGAAGGAATGGTACTGGTCGGGCCTCTTTTCGCTCGGTTCGCTCGCGGTTTTCGGCATTCTCCTCAGTCTTTTTGCCCTCATCGGCCGCAGGGTGGCCGGGCGCGACGTGCTCGGCTGGGGGGATGTCAAGTACCTGATGGCGACCGGGGCCCTGCTCGGCTGGGCGGGGGCGTTCTTTACGTTGCTGGCCGGCTCGCTGGCGGGCTCGGTTTACGGGGTGGCGCTGGCGGTCTGGCGAAAACGCAAATTGCGGCGGGTCGCGATCCCCTTTGGCCCCTTTCTCGCCGGAGCGTCGCTGCTGTGGATGCTGGTCGGCAGCCGGTTGCTCGCGTGG